>CAIMMJ010000392.1 GCA_903842515.1 uncultured Bacteroidota bacterium
GGTCAATAAAAAAACCTGATTTTTGTCCGTTTACCCAATCTACATCAAACTTATTGTTATTTTCTAAAACAATGTTGGTAGTGTGTTCGCCAAAAATGTAGCCTGCATTTACATTTTCTCTGCTAAAATTTTCGGGCAGAGTTTCGGCACTTTTATCGTAAACTGCTTTTAGTGTAGAACCTAAACTTTTAGTAAGTGCAATTACTATATTTTCTTTGTTTAAATACATTCCAATAGAATGAGCTTGCAACACTGCTGTGCCATTGTAGAAATCAATAATCAATCCGGGCAAACCGTCTCCCTCGGCATGAATTAATCTAAAAACATTGGTATTATCGTTGTCCAGCAAACCTATACTCTTTCTGTATTTTACTGCAGCACCAATTTTTTGATTCCAGAAATCTTGATCAGGAATTCTTTGTTCAAAAGAAATTATTCGAACAGAAATACTGCCATTTTGAAAATGACCCATTCCTAAAAATTCGTCTTTGTTAGAAAAAACCTCTACCAATTCTCCATCAGCAACTTCCGTTTCTTTGCCTAAACCATTTTTAATTTTTTTTATTGCACCCGAAAAAACCCAAGGATGAAATCTTTTTAAACTTAAATCTTTACCCGAGGATAAAATTACTTTCTTTAATTCCATTTTACTTTTTATAATGATGTAAAATTAGATTAAATTTAAAACCTTTTCTAATTAAAGTGTTAATCAGCAAAAATCAGCTCAAGCAAATAGTTTACGATACTATTCCTCAATTCTATTCCATTGAAGAAAGAGAATCTTTGGTTAAAAATTTTATTTGCGAAATACTAGAAATTCCGCTTACAAACTACCTTCTCCAAAAAGAATTTGAACTATGTGAAGCACAAGTTATAAATTATAAATCTGCTCTAGAAAATTTAAGTAAAGGCCAACCTTTGCAGTATATTGTAGGCAAAGCTTTTTTTATGGAAGAGAATTTTTAGTAAATTCTAAGGTGCTTATTCCACGCCCCGAAACTGAGGAACTTTGCCAATGGATAATTGAAGATACAACACTAAATAATCCTAGTATTTTAGATATTGGTTGCGGCTCAGGAAATATTCCTATTACGCTTGAACAAGAAATAAAAAATTCAAGCGTTTTTGCTATTGATATTTCTACGGATGCTTTAGGTGTTGCTCAAGAAAATTCCAAACTAAACAATTCTGAAGTTCAATTTGAGCAAATGGATATTTTAAATTGGCAAACAGCCACTAAATTTTTTGAAAATAAATTTGATGTAATTGTTTCTAATCCGCCCTATATTTTGGAAAAAGAAAAAATATTAATGAGGAAAAATGTAGTAGATTTTGAGCCTCACTTGGCACTTTTTGTAGAACAAAATCCCATGTTGTTTTATGATGCAATAGCTGAATTTGCCAAGGAACATTTAACTGAAAATGGAAAATTGTTTTTTGAAATAAACGAGAACTATTATACTGAATGCAAAAACGTTTTGCTTAAAATGAACTTTGTGAACATTGAATTAAGAAAAGATTTTGGAGGAAAATATAGAATGATAAAAGGAGAATTTATCAAATAACTCTATTCGTTCATTTGAATAGTTCCTCTGAGTTTTAAAATTTTATATTTAGAAAAACTTTGATTGGACTCTAATCCATCCCCCATAAGAATTTCTTTTTTAGTTGTAATTTTCACAAAAACATCAGTAAATATTCTGTCTTTTTTTTGATCCCAGATTAAATGTTCTGTATTTAAAGTTTCTCCTTTTTCATTTACAACAACAACATTTCTTTTGGCTTCAATCACGTCCATATCATCATATTTTATGGCATAATCAGCCTTCATTTTTGTTTCGGGCTGCTCCGCAGAGTTATAGAAAATTACGTTAATGCCTTTTGGCATCACAGTAAAAGAGCGCTTTCCGGTATAATGATCTATTTTTTTTGCAGTAAGTTTTGCTGTAATCTTTGCAGAATCGGAATAAAAAATAGTAGCATCTTTTAAATATTCAGAAGGTAATTTCTCCAAGTCGGCAAACAGCTTTACCTTTTGAATATCATTTTCGCAAGAATAAAATATTGTTGAAATAAAGAAGCAGAAAAAAATAGTAGCTACTCTATTTTTCTTTTCACAAACCATCTGTCGTTTATTGTTATTCCAACATTAACTCTATAAAACTTCTCTAAAAGAAAATCTCTTCCGGTATTTCCTCTTTGTATATATTCAAATGCTAAATTTAGCATTGGAGGACTTTGATATTTTGCAGAGAGTCCAAATCCAAAAGATAAACCTATCTCCGGAACAGCAGTGTTATTTATTTTGTATACTCCATTACTGCTGTAACCGCCCAATCTGTAAACACTTCTTTCCAGCACATTTCCTTTTAAATCAGGCTTTGGCAAGTACTGTATTCCAAGAGAATAAATTTGATTTAAATTTCCGCTAAAATTATTTTGTGCAAATTTAAACTGAGAAAAATCTTGCATCTTATAATCAAAAAACAAACTAATACTCTCTTTAAATACAATTCCAAAACCGGCTGAATAAGAAGCAGGGACAAAAATGTTGTTTTCTAAGGAGTCTGCTAAAACAAGTAATATTCCGCTGGAGCCATTGGTAGTTCCAGATAAAAGGTTTTCTTTATTATTAATACGTATTTTCCCTTCGTAGCTAATTCCAATTTTTAAATTAAAATTTTTGTTGAGCTTAAATTTATTTTGAATTCCATATACTAGCGCCATGCCTCTGTAGTTATTTTCCTTTAGGCTTTGATTAATGTATAATCCGCTGGTATCGGTGCCTAAAAAATTGGTTGAACTTGTTCTGGAGGCTCTTCCAAAAAGAAAAGAAGAGCTTAATCCAAAAGAAAAATCAGGCATAATACTGTCCGAAATTAGTTTAAATGGATTCATCCCAAATCCACAAAAGGCTTTATTTATTGAGCCGTCTCCAGAATAAGAAACATCTGCTAATTGATTTCCATAACTAACATTGGTTTTTTTGATGTTGTAACCAAAAGAAGAAAATGGAGCAAATCCAAATCCAGCGCCAATCCATTTGTTGATAGGAAAAGCTAAACTGCCAAAATTAAAATTGCCATTTAAGGTATTTCTTGTACTGTCTTTGTAGTATTGACGTTCTGAACCAAAAAATGCACTAGCCTGAAATGTTGTATATATAATAGATTTGTAGGAGGCAGGATTGTTTAAATTAACAGAAAACGGACTGTTAAATGAGGTGCCGTATTTACCTAATGCCACATTTTCTGCGGTGTTTGTTGCAATACTATTTCCAAATCCATCGCTAGAATAGGGAGTATTTACAGACGATTGTGCAAGCGTAATTGCGGGCAAACTAATGCCTACAAAAACAAAAAAAATGGCTTTAAGTGTTGAATTCAAGAATATCATTTAAACCGATGAGAACCAAATTGGGGTGTGCAAAGGTCGTATTTTTAAGATTATTAGCAAAATAAGTATGATTGCCTCCTGTTAATATCACATTTATTAACCCAAATTTTAATTTATAGTGTTCAATTGCTCCATCCATTTCAAATAAAACACCATTTAAAACGCCACTTTCTATGGAAGAATTTGTATCTGTACCCAGTAACTCTGGCTTATTAACTTTTTTTTCTATGTAGGGTAAGTTTTTTGTAAACGAATGAAGTGCTTTGTACCTCAATTCTATACCCGGCGAAATTGAACCTCCAATAAAATCAGTTCCTCCTTCTAAAAAATTATAAGTAATGCAGGTTCCACAATCAATTACCAATGTATTTGTCTTACCCCAAATTCCTAATGCTCCAATAGTACCGCAAAGTCTATCGGTTCCTAAGGTTTCTATAGATTTGTATTTAATATTTATTGGAAATTTTAAATGAGTACTCATTTTTAGTACAGGTGCAATTAGTAAAAGTTTAGCATGCAAAATATCACTATCAATTGAAACGGTAGAAAAAATAATTTTTTTAACATGCTGTCCTTCTATAAAATTTTCTAACGCAGTTTCCCACTCATTAATTTTTTCGCTTCTAAAATCAATTAATTTATTTGCACCAAATAAGGCCAATTTAATAAAGGAATTTCCAACGTCGATAATTAAGTTCATTGTAAAATATTTTCAAAAACAAACTTAGTTAAAATGTTGCAAGATGTTTATTTATAGGGTTTATTTGTGAAGAAAAATAAACTTGTTCCAGTTAGAATATGAAACTGTCAAAATGAAAAGATCTTTATTTGTATTGTTTTTTGTTTTAATTGTAATCATTATTAATTCTTGCGAGTTTAATTCTAATAAAGTAGCAGTAAAATCCAACGATTCTTTAGTTTATTTAAATCATTCCGACTCTGCAAAGTATGTAGGGATGCAAACCTGTAAAAATTGCCACCAAAATATCTACACTACTTTTATAGAAACAGGAATGGGTAAGAGTATAGATGAAGCTTCTCTCAAAAAATCTTCGGGCGACTTTAGCAAACCAATTTTGGTAAATGATAACGCTAAAAATTTTAATTATTCGGCAAGTTGGCAGAACAACAATTTGTTTGTAGAAGAGAGCCGAAAAGGTAATTTTCCTTATTTTAGAAAAGAAAAAGTATCCTATATTATCGGCAGCGGACAGCATACCAACAGCCATTTAATGTTACACAACGGATACCTTACACAAATGCCTTTAACGTTTTACGCACAATTAAAAAAATGGGATTTACCCCCAGGTTTCGACGATGGAAACAATACAAGATTTTCGAGAAAAATTGGATTGGAATGTATGAGCTGTCACAATTCTTTTCCGGAGATTGTTGAGGGTTCAGAAAATAAATACACTTACATTCCAAATGGCATTGGATGCGAAAGATGTCATGGCCCGGGAAGCGAACATGTAAAAAGAAAAATGAATGGAGAACTTGTAGATACATCAAAATACATAGATTATTCTATTGTTAATCCTGCAAAACTTTCCATTGATTTACAATTTGACGTATGCCAACGCTGTCATTTACAGGGAAACACTGTATTAAAAGACGGAAAAACGTTTGTAGATTTTAAACCCGGAAAAAAACTATCGGATTATATGACTGTTTTTTTGCCAAAATATAAAAATGCCGAAGATGAATTTATTATGGCTTCTCATGCCGACAGATTAAAACAAAGTAAATGCTTTATCCAATCTGTTGATTCAAAAAAAGAAGAAAAATCCTTGAGGCCCTATAAAAATGGATTAACATGTGTTACGTGTCATAATCCGCATGTAAGTGTAAAAAAAGTAGAGGCTAATAATTTTAATACTTCTTGCAAAAGTTGTCATTCAAAAAATAACGATTGTAGCTTGGCGATTGATAAACGAAATTTAAATAAAAACAACTGTGTAAATTGCCACATGCCTCAAAGCGGGTCAATTGATATCCCGCATGTAACGGTTCATGACCATTGGATAAGAAAGCCACTTCCAAAAGAAAAAATTGCAAAAACAAGAGAATTTATTGGCCTTTTTGCTATCAACGAAAAACAAACAGATAAAATTACCAGAGCCAAAGCCTTTGTTCAACAATATGAGAAATTTACACCGCAAAAATATTATCTCGATTCTGCTCAAGCCCTGCTAAAAAGCGTTGATGTTAATTTAGAACAAGCACTTGATGTGTTTACTCATTTATACTTTATTCAAAATAATTTTAATGAGTTAATAAATTTAACAAATAAATTAGGAGTTGATGTGGTGCTAAATAAAAAACTAAATACTGTTTCCACTAACAACAAAGACGCTTGGATATCTTATAGAATAGGTGAAGCCTATTTTAGTGTCAAGGAGTATTCAATGGCAGAAAAGTTTTATGCAAATTCTATTGGCTTAGCTCCTTATATACTTGATTTTCAAAATAAATACGGTTCAGCTTTGTTAAAACAAGAAAAGATAATTCCGGCTAAAAAAACTTTTGAATTTATTATAAATCAAGATCCTAAACATACTCAGGCACTATTAAATTTGGCCTATATTTATGAAATAGAGAACAATTTAAAAAAATCAGAAGAATTACTGTTAGCCGCTCTAAAATTAGATCCGGATTATGAGCAAGCTTGGATAAACATAACAGGTATATACCTAAATAACAACAATATAGCGTCAGCAAAAAAATCACTTGCTAATATTTTAAGAATAAATCCCAGGAATGAAATGGCTGTTAACACAAATTTATTTCTAAAGAAAAGATAGATTTTGTTTTTTTATTTAAAAACAATACATTTGCCAACAAATAACAAAAAAAATTTATAATTAGACGATTGAAAGTATCGTTTTATCGAATATAAAGAGTATATTCGTAAAGTTTTTGAAGTTTTTATTAATTGAAAATTATGAACATAAAGAATTACAAGTTTTTAGTGATTTTAGGTCTAATAGGATTTATTTTAATGGGCTACATAGAGCCTATCTTCGCTCAAGGACCACCACCGCCTCCACCAC
>CAIMMJ010000393.1 GCA_903842515.1 uncultured Bacteroidota bacterium
AAAACGCAAAAACCAAAATTTATAACCAATCGGGGTATTTTATTTCGGATGGAGAAGATGTTTATTGGATTGATTATTTAAATAATTCGGTTTCAATTAATACCAATCGAACGCTTGCGCAGAGTATCAATAGGCTGGACAATTCAAGTATTCAGTATTATAAAGAGGGTATTTTGTATAGCTATTTCCCGTCTACTGGGGCACTAGATACCATTGTTATTGATGAATCTAAGTTTGTTAAAGAACCTGATGCTTTATGGGGATTGAGATTTGAGCTACTTACTATATGGCCGCTACTGCTTGGTTTATTCTTATTTATACTGTCACTTTGGTATTTTTTTAGTCTTCCATCTAAAAAGGTTCAAAAAAGAGGTACCGAAATTCTAACGCAGAGCTTTAAAAAGCTAGATGTATCATTTAATCAAACCGAACTTTCACTTATAGATCTATTAATTGAAAAATCTTTGGTAGGAGCAACAGCTACCATTAATGACATTAACTATGTTCTAGGCATCAAAGACAAGAATGTGGGGATGCAAAAAAAGGTAAGAAGTGATGTCATTAACGGAATTAATGAGCGCTTTAAATATGCTACCAGCCAAGATATTCAGTTGGTTTTAAGCGTAAGAAGTGAAACCGATAAGCGATATTTCGAGTATTTTATAGCTAAAGATCAAATAAGCGAGGTTCAAAAGTTGATAACAGTATAGGTTATTTCCTATTTATTTACATTTTCTATAGCTGTAAATTAAAAAATTGATCAAGTTGATATTTTTATTTTACTGATTATCAATGTAATAATAATATTGTTACAAATAATTTAAGTTTAATTACATTTTTATTAAACAAAAATGTGCGTTCTTATGGATATTTACATTTTATGTAATATCTTTTTCAAGCGTATATTCTTCTATGAGTTTTGCCCCCTATTTGTATTTCTCTTTTGTACTTGTTTCCCTGTTTTCAATACTAGAAGTTACAAAAAACTTTAAGCATTCTTTATTTCTAAAAATCCAATTTATTGGATTACTAACTTTCGCTAGTGTTATTAATTTATTTTTATTTAAAGGGCCAATAATTGAGGTTGAGTTATCAATTGTAAGGTTATTAATTGATCTGATGCCCATATTTGTGCTCAACATAGCATTGATATTGTATGCCTATAAAATTCCAACTTGGCTTTTTATTGTTGAAATAGTAGCTGGTATTATCGGCGCTGTTTTAGTGGGCATATTTACATCAAACACCCCTAGTAATTTTAATCATTCAGAAAGTTTGAACTTATATACAATAGCGGCTACTACAAATTGGTATATAAAAATATTTCGAATGCTGTTGCTTTCAGCATATTTCCTCTT
Organism: uncultured Bacteroidota bacterium; assembly: GCA_903842515.1. Classification (GTDB taxonomy): domain Bacteria; phylum Bacteroidota; class Bacteroidia; order UBA4408; family UBA4408; genus CAIMMJ01. The sequence continues at coordinate 1,359 of CAIMMJ010000393.1, forward strand.
TTTTGTTGGTTTTATTACAAAAAGCACATTTTTTGAACAGCAAAAAAATCAATTTTTTAAACCATTGCGTTTTTGGATTACACTTATGATATTAGGATTTGTACTATATATAGTAGAAAATGCCCTGCCTATTCATGTGTACACAAAGGGCGTTTATTCGACTCATGTTTTACCCATATATCTTTTGTTAGGCATACTGTACAGGCCGCAAAGTATCAATGCTGCCTGGTATCAGTTTGATGATTTAAGCAGTATTAATAAAGTAGAAATTTCTAAAGATAATTTTGAAATCGCTTTTTATGCATCGCACTTTTATTTAAAAGAGAAAGCGAGTATCGAAAATTTATCAGTTGATTTAGACTCAAATAAAATAATAGTTACTGCTTTCATTAAAAAAAATACAGGCCTTGGTTTTGCAGATTTAATTAATAAAAGTAGGGT
>CAIMMJ010000394.1 GCA_903842515.1 uncultured Bacteroidota bacterium
AAATGCAAACAAAGTTCCTATGCTGCACAAATCTGTTACGGCAGTTAAATTTAAGAAAAGAGCAGGAATGGCAACAACAAAACCAGTAACAATAGTGGCAAAGCCGGGTGTTTTAAATTTTGGATGTATGTTAGAAAACTTTTTAGGAAGCAAACCATCTCTGCTCATACTCATCCATATTCTTGGCTGACCCAACTGAAATACCAACAATACACTTGCCATAGCCACAACAGCACTTATAGAAATAATTCCTGACAGCCAGTTTAAATTTAATTCTTCAAATGCAAAAGAAAGTGGGTCGCCCACACCTAATTTATAATAAGGAACCATGCCTGTTAATACCAATGCTATTAGCACATACAAAACAGTACATATTAATATAGAGTAAATCATTCCTTTGGGCAAATCTCGTTGGGGATTTTTGCATTCTTCGGCAGTGGTACTTAATGCGTCAAAACCAATGTATGCAAAAAATACTGCAGATATACCTTTTAAAACACCTGTAACTCCATTAGGAGCAAAGGGCGACCAGTTCTTTGTATCTACATAAAAAGCGCCAACAACTATTATTAAAAGAACAATACACAGTTTTATTATAACCATGGCATTGCTTATGTTTTTTGATTCTTTAATTCCTCTATACACTAACCAGGTTACTAAAAAGATAATTAACAAAGCCGGTAAATCGGCAATTATTTTTTGTTCGCCAATGCTAGGTGCGTTTATCCATGCTAAACATGCTTCTTGTTGCATAAATGTTAGCCCCATTCCATTGGCATAGTCTGCACCAAATTGTTTGTAGGTTTTAAAAGCTGTAAAATAATCCATGGTCATCCATTCGGGCAGGTGAATGCCGTTTATGCCCAATGAGGAGATGTGTATGTTCCTTAAGAGTGCCGTAAAGTAATCGCTCCAACTAATTGCCACAGCAATGTTACCAATGGCATATTCCATAATTAATGACCACCCAATAATCCAAGCAGCCAGCTCTCCAAAGGCAACGTAAGAGTAAGTATAAGCGCTACCAGAAACCGGAATTCTTGAGGCAAATTCGGCATAAGCAAGAGCAGAAAATCCGCAAGCAACTGCTGTAAAAACAAAAAGCAAAATCACTGCCGGGCCACCATTTGCACTTGCATTTCCTATGGTGCTAAATATTCCTGCTCCAATAATTGCTGCAATTCCTAGCGCCGTAAGGTCTTTTACACCTAGGTGTTTGGCCAAGGAATTACTCTCTAAATCAGATTTCTCTTTATTTTGGAGTAATTGGTTTAAATCTTTTTTGCGAAATAACTGTTTAAGCATTAATCTATTTTACAATTAGTGTTTAATTCTATTTCTTTTCCAATTAGAAACTTGCGGCGTTTCTTGTTTTTCTTGGCTTGTGGTATTCACTTGCTTTTTCTCGAAAGCCATAGCAGATAGTATAGCCGCAATCATTTCTTCGTCTGGTTTAAAATTGCTTAAGTTTTCGGGTGTAAAGTGGTTCTTTACAAAGTGTGTATCAAAATTACCGCTTCTAAAAGCAGGGTGTTGCATCACGTATTTACAAAATCCTAGAGTGGTTTGCACACCTGTTATGTCATACTCCTCAATTGCCCTTATCATCCTATCTATGGCTTGTGTTCTTGTGGCCGAATAGGTAATTAATTTTGCAATCATGGGATCGTAATAAATAGGTATGTCCATGCCTTCTTCAAAACCATCGTCCACCCTTACACCGTTACCTTGAGGACGTTTATAAGTCTTCAAATTCCCAATATCTGGCAAAAAATTATTTGCAGGGTCTTCGGCATACACCCTTACTTCCATGGCATGACCAGAAATTTTTAAGTCCTCTTGCTTAAACGCCAATTCTTGTCCTTTAGCAACATTTATTTGCTCTCTCACCAAATCCAAACCCGTTATCATTTCCGTAACCGGATGTTCTACTTGCAAGCGGGTATTCATTTCTAAAAAGTAAAAGTTTTTGTTCTCGTCCAATAAAAACTCCACTGTTCCCGCACCGTAATAGTTGCAAGCCTTTGCCACATCCACTGCACACCTTCCCATTTCCATTCTTATGGCTTCTGTTAAAACCGACGAAGGTGCTTCTTCTATTACCTTTTGGTGCCTGCGCTGTATAGAACATTCTCTTTCGAACAGGTGAACAACGTTTCCGTGTTTATCTCCCAACACCTGAATTTCTATGTGACGTGGCCCAGCAACGTATTTTTCTACAAACACCGAACCGTCGCCAAAGGCAGAAGTGGCCTCGCTTATGGCCAGTTTCATTTGTTCTTCAAATTCCTCGGGCTTATCTACTATTCTCATGCCTTTTCCGCCACCGCCAGCCGATGCCTTTATCAATACTGGAAAGCCGGCTATTTTCGCAATTTCTATTCCTAACTTCACATCAGTAACTGCGCCTTCAGAACCCGGCACCATTGGAATATTGTATTTTTTTACAGCAGCCTTGGCGCTCAATTTGTCGCCCATCACCCTCATGGAGTCTGCCGATGGGCCAATAAACACAATGCCTTCTTTTTCTACCAGCTCTGCAAACTCAGCATTTTCTGATAAAAATCCGTAACCAGGATGAATGCCATCAACGTTAAGTTTTTTACACACTTCAATTATTTTTTCTCCCCTCAAATACGATTGGTTAGAAGGTGCAGGACCTATATTCACTGCCTCGTCGGCATATTTTACATGTAGTGCATTTCTGTCTGCATCAGAGTAAACCGCAACGGTTTTTATTCCCATTTCTTTGCAAGTTCTCATCACTCTTAATGCAATTTCGCCTCTGTTGGCAACTAATATTTTATTCATTACAGTTTGGTATATTGGATTCTTTTCAATAAAAAATTTTGTGAATTTAAACGTATTATCTCAATATTATCAAATAGTAAATTGTATTTTAAAATTAATTTTATACAATTGTGTTTTAAAAACACTTTGAAGTAAAAAATGTATCTATGCATCCATCAAAAGCAAGACATCAAAAGCTAAGTCTGTTTCAGATATTTAACATGAGTTTTGGCTTTTTAGGTATCCAATTTGGATTTGCCTTACAAAACGCCAACGTAAGCAGGATTTTTCAAACTCTGGGTGCAAAAATCGACGATATACCTATTTTATGGATTGCAGCTCCCATCACAGGCTTTTTGGTTCAACCAATAATTGGTTATCTTTCAGATAGAACTTGGCACCCAAGGTGGGGCAGGAGGAGACCTTTCTTTTTTATGGGTGCTTTGTTTTCGTCTATTGCTTTGGTTGGTATGCCTTTTTCTAGTGCTTTGTGGATGGCCGCAGTTTTGCTGTGGGTGTTAGATGCCTCCATTAATATTTCTATGGAGCCGTTTAGAGCATTTGTTGGAGATAAATTGCCTGCCGAACAACAAACCACAGGTTATGCTATGCAAACTTTTTTTATTGGCGTAGGTGCAGTAATTGCTTCATTGTTGCCTTATTTTTTTACCAATGTTATTGGACTCAGTAACACTGCTGCCGAGGGAATAGTGCCAGACTCTGTAAAGTATTCATTTATTATTGGTGCCGTGGTATTTTTGGCTTCGGTGCTCTGGACAGTGCTTACTACCGACGAATTTCCGCCCGAAGACATAGCTAAGTGGGAACAGGAAAAGCTAAAAACAAAAGGAGTATTTCATGGCATCATAGAAATTGTGCAAGGCATAGGCAAAATGCCAAAAGTTATGCTACAATTGGCAGTAGTGCAATTTTTTACCTGGTTGGCCTTGTTTTCTATGTGGATTTATACCACCAGCAGCGTTGCCCAAAATGCATTTGGTACTACCGATACCACCTCCAAAGCCTTTGGCGATGCCGGAGATTGGGTGGGTGTAATGTTTATGGTGTATAACGGCGTTTCGGCAATAGTAGCATTTTTGTTGCCAGTGTTGGCAAAGTACATTGGCAAAAACATCACCCATTTAATTTGTTTAATTATTGGTGGTATAGGGTTAATTTCCTTATTTATTATTCACGATAAAATGTTGTTGCTCTTGCCAATGGTAGGAGTGGGTTTGGCGTGGGCATCCACACTTACAATGCCTTACGCAATATTGGCTAATGCATTGCCGCCAAACAAAATGGGATTTTATATGGGAGTATTTAACTTTTTTATAGTAATTCCGCAAATAGTGGCAGCTGCAATTTTGGGATTTGTTATAAAGCACTTTTTTGCCGACCAAAGTATTTTTGCATTGGTAACAGGTGGTATCTCCATGATTATTGCAGGCTTGCTTTGCATAAGGGTTAAAGAGTAATAAGTTGTACAAGCATTAAAAAGTGCAAATAGTATAAATTTTTTTTAGCAATTGCGTATCTGCAATGACCTCTTTGTTTCAACTGTAAAAACCTGTATACCAAGTGTAGAGTTTGAAATTATTTCTACTTGCAAAATTTTTGCACAACTGTTTATTTCCTCAGAGTTAATGGTCTAAAATTATATCTCCTAAAGGAAGTATTTTACTAATTATACAAAAAAATAAAAATTGTTGAAAACCATTAAAAAATTAGGCCAATTGTAATGAAAAAAAAGCTAATTTCACGGCTCAAATTTTTTAATAATAGTTTAATAATATAAAGATTTAAATGGCTGACGGAGAAAAAATTATCCCAATTAACATCGAAGAAGAAATGAAAACCGCCTACATTGATTATTCAATGTCGGTTATTGTATCTAGAGCTTTGCCTGATGTAAGAGACGGTTTAAAGCCGGTTCACAGAAGAATTTTATTTGGAATGCATGAATTAGGTGTATTTTCTAATCGTGCACACAAAAAATCTGCAAGAATAGTAGGAGAGGTCTTGGGTAAGTTTCACCCACATGGCGATAGTTCCGTTTATGATGCTATGGTAAGAATGGCACAGGAATGGAGCATGAGGTATACCTTGGTCGATGGTCAAGGTAACTTTGGTTCAGTGGATGGAGACAGTCCGGCAGCAATGAGGTATACTGAGGTAAGGCTCAAGAAAATTGCCGAAGAGATGTTGGCCGATATTGAAAAAGAAACTGTTGATTTTCGTTTAAATTTTGATGACACACTAGAGGAACCAATTGTTCTGCCATCAAGAGTTCCTACACTGTTATTAAATGGTGCATCGGGAATTGCAGTAGGAATGGCCACCAATATGGCTCCTCACAACTTAAGCGAAACCATTGACGCTACTATTGCATACATACAAGACAAAGATATAGACGTTGAAGGACTACTTAAATTTATAAAAGCTCCAGATTTCCCAACCGGTGGTATAATTTATGGCTACGAAGGGGTTAAACAAGCTTTTGAAACAGGTAGGGGAAGAATTGTATTAAGAGCAAAAGCTACTATCGAAAATAAAGCCGACGGTAGGGAAAGAATTATCGTTTCTGAAATTCCATACCAAGTGAACAAGGCAGAAATGATTAAAAAAACTGCCGACCTTGTAAACGATAAAAAAATAGAAGGCATTAGCAACATTCTCGACGAAAGCGATAGAGAGGGAATGAGAATTGTTTACGAAATAAAAAGAGATGCTTTAGCCAATGTTGTGCTAAACAAGTTGTACAAGTACACTGAGCTACAAACTTCATTTTCAGTAAACAACATTGCATTGGTCAAAGGTCGTCCAATGATGTTAACGCTAAAAGATTTAATCCGTCATTTTGTTGAACACCGCCACGAAGTAGTAGTTAGAAGAACAAAATACGAATTGGCTCAAGCAGAAAAAAGAGCTCATATTTTAGAGGGATATTTAATTGCCATTGCCAACCTTGATGCAATTATTAAACTGATCCGTGAGGCACAAACACCAGATATTGCCAAAGATGGATTAATGGTTGGATTTGGATTGAGCGAAATTCAAGCAAAAGCAATCCTCGAAATGAGATTAAGAGCTTTAACAGGGCTTGAAATTGAAAAAGTTCAAAAAGAACACGACGAGCTAATGAAATTAATTGCTCATTTAAACGAAGTGTTAAATAACGAGGAGTTAAGAATGAAAATCATTACAGACGAATTGTTAGAAATTAAACAAAAATATGGCGACGGCAGAAAAACAGAAATTGTTTACTCTGGCGAAAATTTCCGTATGGAAGATTTAATTGAAGACGAGGAAGTTGTAATAACCATTTCTAGAATGGGTTATATAAAAAGAACACCGCTTAGCGAATACAGAGTTCAAAACAGAGGCGGAAAAGGCTCTTTAGGTTCTGCAACTAGAGACGAAGACTTCCTAGAACACATATTTGTTGTTTCTACCCACAATTACCTTTTATTTTTCACTGAACAAGGTAAATGTTTCTGGCTCAGAGGTTACGATATCCCCGAAGGAGCAAAAAACACCAAAGGAAGAGCCATTCAAAATTTAATAAACATCACACCTGATGATAAAGTAAAAGCCTACATCAACATCAAAAACCTCGAAGACAAAGATTACATCAACAACAATTTCATTATACTTTGCACCAAACATGGTGTTATCAAAAAAACATCGATTGAAGCCTACAGTCGTCCAAGACAAAACGGTATAAACGCCATTACTATCCGTGAAAATGACACACTTTTAGAGGCGAAATTAACCAATGGTACAAGTGAAGTATTGCTTGCGTCAAAGCAAGGTAAATTAGTGCGATTCAATGAATCAAAGGTTAGACCAATGGGAAGAAATGCTGCCGGAGTTAGAGGCATTACTCTTGGAGGAGATAAAGACGAAGTAATAGGTATGATTACCATTGAAGACGAAAGCACCAACGTTATGGTGTTCTCCGAGAAAGGGTTTGGTAAGCGTTCTGAAATAGATGAATACAGAGTTACAAACAGAGGAGGAAAGGGAGTAAAAACAATAAATATAACAGATAAAACTGGCTTCTTGATTGGAATTAAATCTGTTACAGATAACCACGATGCAATTATCATTACAAAAAATGGCCTTACCATAAGATTAGCTGTACAAGATTTAAGAGTTATTGGAAGGGTATCTCAAGGAGTTAAACTAATTGACATTCGCAAAACAGACGAAATTGCAGCAGTTACTATTGTGGACAAAGAAGAAGATGTGATAGAAGAGGAAAATTCAGAATCAACAGAAGTTAATCCAACAATTGAAGGTACAGAAAATGGAGAAACTCCGTCAGAAGACACACAAAATGAAACAAATACTAATCCAGAAACAGAATAAATGATGAAAAAAAGTTTAATTATTTTAATCTGTCTAATTGGCTCTTTAGAATCTATTGGACAAAACAAAAATGTAGTAAGTGCAATAAATTTTATGCAATACTACACCAAAGACAAAAATCCGGATGATTTATTGGAGGCAAAAAAGTACATAGACGAAGCAGCTGCAAACGAAGAAACTGCTAATAAAGCAAAAACATGGGCCAAAAGAGCCGAAGTATATAGTTTTATTGTAGAATCAAAAGACCCAAAATTAGAGGCAGCAAAAGCTACAGCCTTGGAAGAATTGGCAAAATCGTATCAAAACACCATTAAATTTGATGAAAAAGGGACGTATTCCAATTCAAAAGCAGGGATAAGGTATTGTGCTTCGCAGTATTTAAACAAAGGAATTGAGCAGTTCAATAACAAAGACTTTGTGGGTGCTCTAGAAAATTTTGAAAAATCTGTTAATCTCAAGAAAACTGCTTTAAATGAAATAGATACACTTGTATTAGTAAATTGTGCTGTTGCTGGCGAACGAGCAGGTAATTTTGGAAAAGCCATAGAATATTATAAACAACTGGCAGATATGAAGTTTATATTGGACAAAGATCCAGGAAAGATTTTTTTCCTTTTAGCAAGCGCCTACAAACAAGCAAAAAATGATGCCGCATATTTATCTACAATTCAAGAGGGTAGAAAAGCTTACCCTAACGATAAGAATTTTATTATTGAAGAATTAAACTACTACATCAACACAGGCAAAACCCAAGAGGCCATTGGCAATTTAAATTTAGCCATTGAAAAAGACCCGCAAAATGCTGTTCTACACTATAATTTGGGTACGTTGTACGATAATTTAGCCAATCCAAAAGATTCAAAATCAATTACTGAGAAAGATTACAACGATTATTTTGCAAAAAGCACTGAAGCATACAATAAAGCAATAACCCTAAAACCTGATTATTTTGATGCATTGTACAACATTGGAGCAATGTATTTTAACAAAGCTGTAAAAATGCAAGAAGTGGCAAATGCAATAACAGACAATAAAAAATACAACGAAGCATCAGCAAAGGCTGATAAAGTTTTTGCAGAATCTTTACCATTTTTAGAAAAAGCAGAACAAGTAAATACAGACGATAAAGAAACATACCGAGGTTTGCTTGAAACATTAAAGAAATTATATTTGATGATGAACCAAGCCGACAAAGCAAAAGCTATATCTGAAAAACTAAAATAATCAATAATTACATTTTAATTTACTAAAAAAGCCTCCTAAATAGGAGGCTTTTCTTTTATGTAACAACTGAGATTTATCTGTTCTAATTATTTATTCAATTTAACATAATATTAATTATGGGACAGAAATTCAATACTAAATTATTGTCAATCAAAAACTTGCTTTCGCTTGTTAAGTTATAAATTAGAAATTAAAATCTATTCATCACCTGGCTTGTCTAATTCCACTTTTAAATGGCCCCAATTTTCGCCACGTTTAATTCTGTACAACTGCATTTCACTAATATTAAATTGTTTTGCTAAACTCTTTAATTTAGTTTTTCTGTTTGGATCAAGCAATCTCTTTTTAAGGTGAATTACCTGAGTTGTTGTAAGTTTACGTCCGTCTGCTTGTTTGTTAAATTCAACCAATTTTCTTTTGGCCTCAATAACTGCTGGACTTTTTTTGATATGAGCCAGCATTTCTTCTCTTGTACAGTATTTTAAATTTAATACTGCATCGTTGTGCCTTACATAATCTAGGTGAATTACACAGGTTTGATCTTCTGAAGTTTGTTTTAAAAAATATTGTGCAACAAGTTTGTAAATAAATGCATATTTGTCAACTGGTTTTCCATCTTCTTTTATTCTGTATCTAAAAATTCTGTAACCGTCTGTTAATCCACCTTTAAGAATTTTTCCCTCTTCTACTTTATCGGTATAACTAACAAATCTTCCATAGTTGGAAATAGCGTAATTGGATTTTAGCTTTACACCAAAATCTACATCTTTAAAAATTTCGCCAACAAACGGCTTAAAATCTTCATAAATTTTACTTATCATAGCGTTATATATTAAAAATTAAACTTTACATTTTTTCGGGGACTGATATTCCCAATAATTTAAAACTATTTTTTATTGTTACACCAATTAAATTTATCAACTTTAATCTAAAGTATTTTTTTTCTTCACTTTCTTCTTTAAGAATTGGGTACTCATGGTAAAATTGGTTGAATTCCCTGCAAAGATCAAAAACATAGTTTGCAATTTCCGAAGGGCTTAACAATTTTGCCGATTCTTTTACCAAATCCGGAAAACGACTGAGTAAATTTAGTAATTCTTTTTCTTTTAAACTTAGCTCAATATTCAAATCGGTGTTAAAATTTATTGAATTATTGTGTTTCCTAAAAATAGACTGAATTCTTGCATACGTATATTGTATGAATGGTCCGGTATTTCCATGAAAATCAATAGATTCTTTGGGATTGAACATCATTTTCTTTTTTGGGTCTACTTTTAAAATAAAGTATTTTAATGCCCCAAGTGCAATGGTGTTGTACAATTTATTGGCTTCATCCTCTGCAAAATCGGCAGTTTTGCCCAAATCAATTGTGGTTTGTTTTGCCGTTTGTAGCATTTCATCAATCAACTCATCGGCATCTACTACTGTTCCCTCTCTTGATTTCATTTTGCCGTCGGGCAATTCCACCATGCCGTAAGACAAATGAGAGCATTTTTTTGCCCAGGCATAACCCAGTTTCTCAAGAATTTTAAACAGCACCTTAAAATGGTAATCTTGTTCGTTTCCAACCACATACACCAGCTCATCAAAGTTAAAATCGCGGTGGCGCAGAACAGCCGTGCCAATATCCTGTGTAATGTAAACCGAAGTTCCATCGGCCCGTTGAACTACTTTATGGTCTAGCCCCTCTTTTGTTAAGTCTATCCATACAGAACCGTCTTCCTTTTTATAAAAAACATTCTTTTTTAAACCCTCGTCAACAATTTCTTTGCCTAATAAATACGTTTGAGATTCATAATATATTTTATCAAAATCAACGCCTAACGTTTTATAGGTTTTATCAAAACCATCGTATACCCAAGAATTCATTTTTTTCCAAAGTGCTAATACTTCGGGATTTCCGGATTCCCAGTCTCGCAACATTTGTTGCACTTGAAGTAAAATTGGTGCTTCTTTTTCTGCTGTTTCTTGATTTACTCCTTTACCTAAAAGTTCTTGTATTTGTTTTTTATATTCCTTGTCATAAGCAACATAGTATTTACCCACCAAATGGTCTCCTTTTAATCCGGATGATTCCGGTGTTTCGGAATTTCCAAATAATTGGTATGCTAGCATAGATTTGCAGATGTGCACTCCCCTGTCGTTTACAATATTTACTTTGTTTACTTCTTTTCCTGCTGCTTTTAAAATTTGAGCAACAGAAAATCCCAAAAGATTGTTTCTTACATGACCTAAATGTAGTGGCTTGTTTGTATTTGGCGAAGAGTATTCCACCAATACTTTGCTGTTTAATTCAGATTTTAATGAATATCCCCACTCTGAATTGGAGTAATTTAACTCCAAAAAATTGGTAAAAATTTCATTTTTAAGTTCAAGGTTCAAAAAGCCTTTTATTACATTGTAACTTTCTAGAAATCCTGAATTGGTTTTTAAGTGATCTCCAATTATTTGTGCTGTTATTTCTGGCGATTTACCCGAAAGTTTTAGGTAAGGAAAAACAACTAAAGTGTATTCTCCTGCAAATTCTTTATTTGTTATTTGTAATTGAATATCAGTATTTTTAAAAGAAGAATTAAACAGATTGTTTAAAGATTTTGCAACTTGTTCTTCTAGTAATTTTTGAATGGTCATTGTGGTTTAATACGTAAGTTGGCTTATTGCTTTTTGAATGATTTCGAAGGTATTTTCGGCCATTAAATTTTCTTTGTCTAGGGTTGGGTTCACCTCACAGATTTCAAAACAACACACTTTTTCATTTTGCAGTAAACGAACCATTAAGCTGCCCGCTTCTTTTTCTGTTATTCCATTTCTAACCGGTGTTCCGGTTCCCTTGGAGATGGAAGAATCCATACTATCTACATCAAAAGAAATATAAATAAGGTTGCAATGGTTTAAATGAGCTAAAGCATCACGAGCAATTTTTTCGACTCCGTTTTTTCTTACTTCATTGGTAGAAAATACTTTAACCTTGTGTTTTTTAAGTAGTGAAGATTCTTCGGGCTCAACATCTCTTAATCCAATAAAAACCAAATCTTTATAAGTTATTTTGGGAGAAATTCCACCTACTTTTTTTAGTTTATTCCAAAGGTCAATGGTTTCTTTATCGGGTTTGTTTACTCTGTTGGAAATATTGTCTTCGGCTAAAGTTGCAGCTAAAGGCATACCATGAACATTTCCGGTAGGTGTTGTGTAAGGAGAATGTAAATCTGCATGAGCGTCTATCCAAATAACTCCTAATTTAGATTTTGGAAAGGCATTTTTAATACCAGCTATTGTACCACCTGCCGTGCTGTGATCACCGGCAAGCACAATTGGGAAAATTTTTTTCTTTAATGTATCGCTAATTTCTGCCGAAATATTTTCGTAAATGTTTAAAATTCCCTTTATTCTTTTAGCATAAGAAATGCCTGTAAATTCGTATAATAGTTTGTTTTGATTTGGTATTTCCACTGAGGGTATTTGATTAAATAAATTGCTTCCGTAATCCAGAGCAGCAATTTTTATTGCATCTACCCCTAAACTTGCCCCTCTGGTTCCGGCTCCTATCTCTGATTTAATTTCTACAAACTTTATTTTTTTCATACCAAGATTCTATCTATTCAGTTGCCAAAATTATTAATTCTATTCTAATAATCCTCAATAAAAAGTTGCAAAGAATGCAAATTCATTATATAATCAATCCTTCTTTTTTCCATTGAAATTATAATTGTAATTTATTTGTTAAGTTTAAAAATTTATCAAACTAAGTTGTTTACTTTGTAAAAAAAATGTGTAAGTAACAAACATAGATTACAAAAATGCAAAGTAAATATAACGACCTAATTAATCAATCGTTTGATTTTCCGCAAGAAGAGTTTAACGTAATTGACAATGAATTGTACTTTAACGGAATTTCGCTAATGGATATTATTAAACAATACGGCACTCCTTTAAAGATTTCATACCTGCCAAAAATTAGTCAGCAAATTCAAAAGGCTAAACGTTTGTTTAATGTGGCCATCGCCAAAAGCGACTACAAAGGTACTTACACTTATTGCTATTGCACTAAGAGTTCTCATTTTAGGTTTGTGCTTGAAGAAGCATTAAAAAACGACATACATTTAGAAACCTCATCTGCATTTGATATTCCAATAATAAAAACATTACACCAAGAAGGTTTAATAAATAAAGACATTTATATTATATGCAATGGTTATAAACGACCACTTTATGCACAGTATATTACCGAGCTTGTAAATGAAGGTTTTAGCAACTGTGTTCCTATACTAGACAACAAAAACGAATTGAATTTTTATGAAAAGAATATAAAAGGAAAAATTAAGCTTGGAATAAGAATCGCTGCACAAGAAGAACCAGATAATGAGTTTTACACTTCACGTCTTGGCATTAATTACAAAGACATTAGGAGCTTTTATGTTGATAGAATAAAAGGTCATCCAAAGTTTGAGCTTAAAATGCTTCATTTTTTTATAAATACTGGAATTAGAGACACTACATATTATTGGAGCGAACTTACAAAGTGTATAAATGTATATTGCCAGTTAAAGAAAATTTGTCCATCTCTTGATTCTTTAGACATTGGGGGCGGCTTACCTATAAAGACTTCGCTTGCTTTTAATTATGATTATGAATACATGATTGAGCAAATTATTGACCATATTAAAAAGGTTTGTGAAGAAAATAACTCACCTGAACCCAATATTTTTACTGAGTTTGGAAGTTATACTGTAGGTGAAAGTGGCGCAGTAGTATATTCAATTGTTGATCAAAAGCACCAGAACGACAATGAGATTTGGAACATGATTGACAGCAGTTTTATTACTACTTTGCCTGATACTTGGGGAATAAAACAAAAATTTGTGTTACTTGCCATTAATAATTGGGACAGAGATTACGAAACCGTTAATCTGGGCGGGTTAACCTGTGATGGAGAAGATTACTACAATACAGAAAGCGAAGACAACCAGATATTCCTACCCAAACTTGTAAAAGGTCAAAATCAATACATCGGTTTTTTTCATACAGGTGCTTATCAAGAGTCTATTGGCGGATACGGGGGCATTCAACACTGTTTGATTCCTGCACCAAAACATGTAATTATTGATAAAGACAAGGAAGGAAATTTTACTACTAAGCTTTTTGCAAAAGAACAGAGTTACAAAAGTATGCTTAAGATTTTAGGGTATTAGTTGTAGAACGTTTTGAGGATGTAGCTTTAATTTAAAAGCGTTTAGGGTAAACTTTAGAAATTAGCAAAAATGTTTTCATTGTTTTAT
>CAIMMJ010000395.1 GCA_903842515.1 uncultured Bacteroidota bacterium
TAGTGAATATGCAAGAAGAGGAAGGGCCTATGTGATTTATGCGAATGGTAAATCTAAAAGAACAATGCACTTTGGATTATTCAGAATCAACCCTACCATCAAACCAGGGTCGGAACTTGTATTACCAGAAACAGATGTGAAAAAAGAAAAGGTCTTGACTGGTATCATACAGTTTACAACAGTACTTGCACAAATAGGATCCGTATTAGCCACATTAGCTATTTTAAATAGATAATCATGACCCAAATAACAGATGAACAACAGCAAATAGACAACGACGAAATTTCTTTAAAGGAATTGATTCAAAAAATACAGGAATGGATAGCGTATTTAAAATCGCAGTGGAAGCTCATTATTGGTATTGCAGCATTAGGCAGCATCATTGGATTTGTGTATGCTAGTTTTCAAAAACCAACTTATTTAGCTACTACTACTTTTGTGTTAGAGGAAGATAAAGGTGGCGGAGGCCTAGGTGGTGCTATGGGACTTGCTAGTAGTTTTGGTTTTGATTTAGGTGGTGGCGGTGGTGGCTTGTTTACTAGTTCCAATATCATTGAACTAATGAAAAGCCGTTTGGTGGTAGAAAAAACATTACTTAACCCAGTGCAAATGGCTGGTAAAGAAATAAGTTTAGCAGATTATTATATTCAGATTAATGAACTAAAAGAAGGCTGGGATAAAAAACCAGCACTTGCGAATATTAATTTCCCAGTAAATGCAGATAGAACAAAATTTAGTTTGGAACAGGATTCGATTTTACAAACAATTTCTGCAGGTTTAACAAAAAACAATTTAGTCATTGCACAGAAGGATAAAAAAGTAAGTATTATAAGTTTGACAGTTAAAACTGAAAGTGAATTATTTTCTAAATTATTTTGTGAGCAGTTGTTAAAAGAAACATCTGATTTTTACATTGAAACTAAAAGTAAAAAATCGAGATTGAATGTAGATATTTTACAACACCAGGCAGATAGTATCAGAGCAGAATTAAATGGTGCAATTACAGGTGTGGCTGCAGCAAGTGATAATGTGTACAATTTAAACCCAGCGTTTAATGTAAAACGCACACCAAGTACAAGACGCCAGGTGGACGTTCAAGCGAATACAGCCATTCTTACTCAATTGGTTGCTCAATTAGAATTGTCTAAAGTAAGTTTAAGAAAAGAAACCCCACTAGTACAATTAATAGATCGTCCTATTTTGCCTTTAGAAAAGGAAAAACTAGGCAGGTTAAAATCACTGGTATTGGGTGGATTCTTAGCAGGATTTTTAACAGTGTTGTATTTGGTGTTTGGGCAGTTGTATAGGAAGATGATAGCGTAGAAAATGATTAGTGTGGTCCAGACGGCCAATTCATATTCACAGATATACGTAAATCTTTAAATCATTCATTTTCAAGCATTAAATAGTTTTATTTAAATTTACGAACATCTAAAATCGTCAAAAATAAAGAGTGTAGGTGCGCAGTTTGGTGCGCATCAAAAATATTTTTATGAAAGTTGGAATAACATTTAGTGCATTTGATTTGTTACACGCTGGTCATATTAAAATGCTAGAGGA
>CAIMMJ010000396.1 GCA_903842515.1 uncultured Bacteroidota bacterium
GATGTTTGGCAACCTCCAATCGTTTTTTCCGGCTAGTGTTAGCGTGTTTGAATAGTTTAATGCTTCTTCCCAACTTAGTGTATCGGAAAAAATATTTTTTTGCCAAATTAAGTGAGTTAAGTTGTCAGTAATTGTTCCATCTAAATTATCAATAAATCTATTTTCTATAAGTTGTGGAAGATTAATATCTCTTACGGCTCTAACATGAAATTTTTTTATTCCTCCTGCACTAATTGTTTCTGATTTTGGATGATTTCCAATGCCTCCACCCGCATTTGTTGCCCATACCTTTGAACTGTCATTCATTTGCCTGTTAGATGTCCACCAATATTCGGCAGCACTTGCCGTAAATATTGCCGGGTCTAATGCGGGATTAGCATGCTGGTGATTTAAAATAGTAAACGCTTCCAATGCAGTTGGTAATCTCCAATTGCTATATCCACCAAGGGTTAATGTATCGCAATAAATTGCAGCGTTTTCAATTGTCATTTCGCCTCCATCTGTTTGCTGCCACATTAGCCCGGTTATTGTATCCTTAACACATCCATCTAAAAAAATCTCAAAAAATGGAGGAAAAATTGTAACATCATTGTCTTCTCCAAATGTATTGGTATAGCTGTTATTTTGACCTGTGTCGGGCAGTCTGCTGATTGATTTTATAAGTTGTTGGCAGTCTGCAAAATTGAAATTTAAGATGATTATGGTTGTAAGTATAAGTTTTTTCATAAAATTAATTTAGCACAATTTTTTTTGTTAGCATTTCATTTTCCGCCTTAATAAGCACAATATAAATTCCAGATTCTAACATTGAGAGATCAATACTTTTTGAAAAATTAAGTGAATTCAACACTAATTTTCCTTGGGCAGAGTAAATTAATATTTCTCTATTTGGATTTAATGATGAAAAATCAAGTTCAATTTTTTTTGAACCCCCATTAAATTGAAAATTAATTTTAGAGTGATTCAACTTTTTATGAAGATTTAAAGTGTTCTCCTCAATTCTATAACGAACAATTACTTCGTTATCTAAAATTAGATGTGTGCTCCATATAAATTTTGCATCATTTGTTGTATTATCAAAAATATCAACAAAATTGGTGTAAGCAGGTTTATTGTCCACCCCAACAGTGGCATTGCTGTATTCGTTTGCATTTGGCCAACCACTATCATCAAAATCGGAGTCCATCCAATTGCCCGGAACTAACCAATGCAAAGCATAAAAATTTGAACCGTCGTTTGAATCCTGCGTACTGCAATTGTTAGTTAATCTTGCATTATTTATTTCTGATGGACAACTTAAATCAGTTATTGGACTCGAATAAAATGTTTGAGCCTTCCAGTTTCCATTTGTGGTACCAATAATTGAATTGTTAGAATTCTTAAAAACCGCCACCATCCCTCCATCACCGTCATGGAAATTAAATGCACCACTTACTTCTGAGCCTAATCCAAGGTTTTCTTCCCAATCTACCAACTTCATGGCAACTGTAAACGGAATATTTACTTTAAATCTAACAATAGCTGAGTTAAATGGAGTATATGGCACATTGTCTTTTCCTACAGGGATCCCATTTATATACATTTCAAAATAATTATCTGCAAATACAAATGCAGTAATTAACTCTCCGGTTGAGTCAACAGTAACAACGTCTGTGCCGTCCAAAATAGATAGTGCTAAACTTGCATTGGCATATGTGGCGCCAGTGCACGAGTTGTATAAATTTGAGGCAAATGGGAAATTGTTATTTAAAAAATTTGTTTCTGCAGGCACTGTCCAAATGGAATTGTCGTTAATACTAGTTATTGCTCCTATATTGGTTACTCTTCCACCTGTGCATGAGAAAATAGTTGAATCCGTTGTGTTCGCCATTCCTTGAGTAACCGAACCCGTTCCAGTATATTGTGCAAATAAATGTAAGGGAAATAGGATGAAAAGAAATACACTCTTCATTATTGCACAATGAATTTTTTTGCAATGGTGTTTTTTCCAAGATTTATTTTTACAAAATAAATTCCAGGTTTATAAGACGAAACATTTAGGTAAGGCTCAAAGTAATTAACCTGGTGTAACATATTTCCATTGATTGAATAGATAGAAATCTCTTTTACTTCGCTATTTTTTATGTTTGGACCAAGATTTAAAGAAATAGTTTCTTTAGCTGGGTTAGGGAAGATAGAGAATGAACTTTTCATTTCAGAGTCAATTAAAAGTGTAGGAACATTGCATTGCGAAAAACCGTTGTATGTAGAATCTGTTGATGAGCTTGGCGTATAAAAATGGAAATTGTATGTTCCAGAATTGTTCCAATTGTAAACAATTGAATTTGTTTGGCCATTTAGGGTGTAGATTAGCGTATAACCATTATTGTTAGCATTTGGATTGCAGGCTGTAATTAATGCTCCTTGCAAAGGGCTTTGTCCGGGCCGCACAGGATGAGCTGCAGCCTGCGGAATAATTTGATGGGTAGCATCTTCGGTTATTTGCCCCACCATATTTGCAATCATATAAGGTGCTGCTGCGCTGCCATGGTAATGATATACACCATTTGTTCCAAAATGTCCATGGTTGTTGTCTAATGGCAACATATTAGTTCCGTCCGGTTCTAAGTTTCCATAAACTCCAAAACCATCTAATGCATAAGCAATAGGGAGGGTAGGCGAAGTTTGATTGTATAAATGCAGGGGTGCGGTATGGTAGTGATAATCGTCTGCTCTTCCACAATGCCCTCCAAAATTATCCAATTGTCCATCTAAAAAAGCATCCACACCTGTGTTTGTATAAGGATTAAAAATAGCCACACCATTAACGGCAACCGCTATTGCTCCTCTTGAAAAATGTGCCGGATTTACCGGAACAGGTGACGAAGCAACAACCGGATTAAGAGGAATGGGCCAAGCGTTTGATCCTATATAACACTGTGGTATTGGGACTTGTCTTTGCCATCCGTGATTAGAAATACCTACCATCATTTGATGATTTGGTATGCCCTTGGATTCCACATAAAAGTAATTTGAATCCCAAAACGTATTTACATCTGGAACAAATGGCGCAAAGGCCAAATTCATTTCATTTGGATCACTAATTGAAGACATTAATTTTACCACTTTACTTCTAAATCCAAACAATACCGTAAGAATAAAAATTGATAGCAGTGGAATTAAATAGCTGGTTTTTATTGCTTTGATATTTTTAATTGCAATTAAATTAATTGCTACAATCAAGGAAACAATCAATAAAAAAACAATAATAATTTGGTTATTGTTTTTTTTTGTAGGTAATACACCAGGATTATTTAGGCGGTTGATTTTTTTGATTTTTTTCTCAACAAAAATTTGATCTTCTCTTGCTAATGCTTTAAACGGAATTGAAACTATGCTGTGATCATTTTTTTCTATGTAGACTTTGTTGTTTTTTAAAATATAAAACGAACCATTTACAATTTTTTCTCCATTGTTTTTATTCCAATCTCTCGATATAATCTTTGAATAATGCAGGTCGTGAGATTTTGCAATTATACTGCAAAAAACAAAAATTAGTAGGAGTAGTTTTGTTTTCATTTTTTTAAATTATTTAGTTAAAATTATTTTTCCTTTTTTATTTATACTTTTTTCACCTATTAAGGAGTAAAAGTACACTCCATTTGAAATGCTCTTGCCACTAGAGTTTGTGCCATCCCAAAACAATTGAAATGTACCTTTTTCAAAAAGACTATTCTCTATAATTTTACTCACTAATTCGCCATTTTCATTGAAGATATTTAGGCTTATCCTTTCACTATTGGCTAGGCTAAATTCTATTTTTGTTTTTTCACTAAATGGATTCGGATAAATTAGTTCATCATTGTAATCGCTGTTCCAAATGGTGTGAGTATTGGCAGATAAACTATCGTAGCAAGTGGTATTTTTTACAAAATAAGTAGCAGAAATATCCTTATTGTGTCTGTTGCCATTTTCATTTTGAGGCAAGTAAGCTCGTTCATATTCTACCTTTGCTTCATCGGGACCAACTGTTACTTTAATATGTCCTGAGTTAGGAATAATTACTCCCTCTGTATACCCATAGCCTGCAGCATAATTTACATTCATAAAATTTGGATGGCTGGGTTGGGGCGTTTCTTGATAAACTAAACAATCTTTTTGTTGCTGGCAAAAAAAGTGGTCATGTCCATGAAAGAAAATACTAACACGGTGTTCTCTTAGCAAATCTTTAATTGGCTTGTACCAGCCTGGCCTGTTGGTTTCAAACCCATACGATCCATCCAGATTATTACCGCCCCATTCGTATAAATTTGCATACTCTACTCCACCTCTACCATCTGGATCTCCTCCAACTATTTGATGAGAAAACACAAATTTATAGTTGGAATTATCATTTTCTAAAGTCGTTTTTAACCAGTCATATTGTTGTTTACCTAAAGTCCATCTCCATCCATGTAACGAATCAGGCTTTACGTTGGTGTACCAATATGGATCAATTACTATAAATAATGCATCTCCCCATTTCCACGAATAGTAATTTTCTCTTTGTCCAACAAAATCCTGATTTGATGTATCACCGGAATAAAAGTTATCAGGAGAGGGATTCATAAAATATTTTTTTCTTTCGTTGGTATTCCAAACAGCAATGTTTTCCGAGGTGTTATTCCTGTTCCAGCCCGATTCACCTTCATGGTTGCCTAATGCAATAAACAGCGGAACAGAATGTCCACTTATTTCATAGAAATTTCTTAAAATTCCACATCTGTAAGAAATGGTATCGTGTGGTATTACATTAGAACTGTTTTTTAATTTATCAGTCATCAAAAAATCACCCAAATCAATCATAAAATCAGGATGATCTTCTAATTCATTTAATAGGGATCTCCTATACAGAGCAGTATCGCTCTGTTCATCCATATGTGGATCTGCCTGAACAACAAATACAAATGTCTCGCCCGGGGATCTTTGCGTTTGAAACGAAAATTCTGGCCTTGTAATGATGTTACTTTCACCCGGCACGCGATAGATCATTCTATAAAAATATTTAGTGTTCTCTTGTAAACCGTTTAAAATAATTTCTGCGGGTTCCAATGCATTAAAGGTTGCAAATGGTGTTTGATTTGGATATTGATTTGGAGTTGTTCCGTATTTAATGGAAACCTCCATAATTGTATCAAAAATTGCTTGAACAGTAACGCTATTATTGCTTGGTCTTCCTAATAATTCTCTGTGCTTTAGATGTTGGCAGTTCGAAAATTTTTGAAAGAATATGAAAAAAAAGAAAAGAATTATTTTTTTCATTGTCTACCTATTTATGGTTAATGATTACTTTATTTGTTAGTACTGAATTTTCAGTTTCAACTACTAAATAGTAGAGCCCGTTTGGAAATTCACTCACATCAATTAGACTGGTATTATTTTGCAAAAAAGTTTGTCCTATGCCATTAATTAACTTTACTTTTTTTGGCAATGAGTTGTTGTAATTGATGTTTAAAATGTTAGTACTGGGGTTTGGATAAATTAAAATGTTTTCATTTTTATTTATGTTATTGGTAGATTGTGTAGAACATTCGCCAATGGTATATGAAAATGCAATTTCTCCATTTTGGTGCAAACCGCTTAACGTGTCAGCCGGTAAATATGCCCTAACGTAATCTACCTTTACGCACGAATTGTTTACGGTAACTTTTATATGTCCGGTTCCATCTAAAGTATCTGTTAAATAAGCGTCAGCATTGGCCAGCATACCTATCTCATAAGTAGAATCGGCTGCCATGGGTAGTGCTTGATAAGTTACACTGTCTAAAATTTCATGAGCAAAAACATGGTCATGCCCCTGAAAAAAAATATTCACTCCATTGTCTTTAAACAATTGATGAATTGGTTTTCCCCAACCCGGTCGGTTTGTATCAAAGGTGTAGTTATTGCCATTTTGTTCGTATCCACCCCATTCAAATAGTTTAGCGTTTGTTACGCCACCTCTTCCCTGACCTCTAACATGGTGGGCAAAAACAAACTTAAATTTAGCGGTGCTATTTTCTAAAGTATTTTTAAGCCAAGTGTATTGAGGGTATCCTAAAGACCAATTCCAATTTTTTGGTTTTGAAGATGTGTCACATTGGTTTCTATAAACATCCAATACCACAAATAATGCGTCGCCCCAGGTCCATGAATAATAATTTTCTGGATAATCTACACCAAATTGCTCTACCTCTGTATTTCCGCTATAAAAAGAATTAGGATATGGATTGGGATAATAGAATTTTCGCCAAAGTGTTGCATTTATAGCTAAATTATTTGGTGGGTTTTGAAGCAAGTAATAATCGTTTTCACCTTCATGATTTCCCAAGCAAACATAAAATGGAATAGAATGGCATAAAGTTCCTAAAAAAGGTCTGTAGTTTTTGTGTAAAATATCTAAACTATCAGAGGTAATTGTAAATGGATTGTGGTCGTCTCCAAAAATATCACCTAATGACATCATGAAATCTGGATTGTCTTTTTTCTGATTATCTAAACAAACTTGGTAAATACTTTTAACTCCTTTTTTATCGTATAAATGTTCATCTGTCTCCAGTGTAAAACTAAATTCGCTGCCCGGTAATCTTTGGGTGTGAAATGAATACTCCTGAGTTTCGGAATACGATGTTGCACCAACAGGTTTATATTTTACCTTATAATAGTATTTTGTGTTAGTTTGTAAACCCTGCATATCTATCTCATCCGGTGTGCCCGAGATATTGGTAAAATTTGGAGTTTGATTGGTGTGATTGTTTGATTGAGTTCCAAAGGTCAAATAAAATTCTACATTTTGTTCAAATAAAATGCTTGCAGTAATTGAATTATTTGTTGGTCTACCCAAAATTATAGAGTGGGGTTGTGCCAATAGATTATTAATTTTTACAAAAAGAAAAAATAATAATTGAATAGAAACAATTTTACATTTTGTTCTATTTACATGCTTTGGTAAAATTTTTTGGTAATAATTTTGTATCATAAATTTATAGTTTTGGTTTTTAGATACATTCTTAGTGGTAAGGTTTAAACCAAGTAGAAAAAAGTTTAATTAATTGAAAAAATTAGTTCCTAAAATAAATTTGACATCCAATAGATTTGGTTTCTTTTACTTTAATTTTATTGTTACTTAGCAAGGCATCTACTGCCATTTGCACATAAGGATTTTTTACATTTTCTTGATCGGCTCCATTGTCATCAATTGCTCCATTGTATTTTATTACATATTTATTATCTTCTTTCCAAAGAACATATACATGAGGAGTTTTTTGAGCTTTAAAATCTTTTGCAACTTTTTGTGTGGCGTCGTACAGGTATGGAAAGTTAAATTCTTCGATTTTTGA
>CAIMMJ010000397.1 GCA_903842515.1 uncultured Bacteroidota bacterium
GAGATCCTCTTCCTGTAAGAGCAAATCGTTCTTTTAAAAGGGTTCTAAAAAACAAACTATCCAAAAGCAAACATAAAACGTTTACTAACTATAAACCAGCATATTAAACTCTTAACTTAATGACATTGGGCAGCTGCCCAATGAAAAACAATTCCAAAACCACTTTTTGAAGGTCTACTAATTAAGAAAATAACTCAGCACTAAAGCACCACCAAAGGAATTGGAGTTTCTATAAAAAATAAAATGAGGAGAAATTGTTTGCAGTTCAATACTTAGAGTTTCCTTTAATTTATAATAAGCTCCTATTCTATATGTAAGATTTTTACCAGCAAAAACTAGTGCATCTATTCGTGGAGTAATGATTGTTTTATTATACGACAATCCCAATTGAAAGCTAGGGAAATTCAAAAAATTGCTTCTATAACTTAGTCCAGAATGAAGCGTGAATTTTTCTTTTAAAATAGTTTTAGAAAAATTAAGGTAAACAAAATAAGGCAAGGCAATTTTTTGCGAAGCGCTTTCATCAAACTTTAAAAGCCTAGTTAAACTGTCTCCATTTGCTATGTATGAAGTGTCGTAGAGCAATCTGTAAGTATCAATGTAAATACCTTTAAAACTAAATGTTGTATCAATATTTACCTTTGCAGTTTGATAAATTTTTACATTTCCTAAATCATGTATACCTCCAGAAAAATTCCATTTATTTTCTTTGGAAAGCACAAAATTTAAATCTCCAGAAATTCCGTTTCCTTTATTTACGAAGAACAAACCGGGTTTGCTTTCGGCAGGAAACTTAGAATAATTTCCGTTTAATTTTCCTGTAACCTCAAATCCAGAACTGTCTGTTGTTAAATTAGAAGATAAAATTTCTAGGTTTCTTCCGCTTTTTGCGTTCAAATAATTAACACTTGCGGAGAGCAATAAGTTCATTTCGCCAAACTTCATTTCTTTTTTAATACCTAAACCTATTTGTTGAACATTCAGTTGGAATATTTTTGAATTGGTAAAATCCAGAGTTTTTCCAAGATAAGGTTCGTTTCCATAAGCAATTAACTCAGCTAAATTTTTTGTGAAACTTCCCCCCAACATATTTCTTTGCGATGCATTAAACGTTAGTGCAAAATTCTTTTCTTTTAGTTTTTTTATGGGAGTGTATTGCAAAAAAACACCATATCTACTGATAGATTCAAATTTATTTAGTTCACTAAGTTTTGAAATGTCTCTATTTTTTTCTGTTTCACTTATTTCTCCACCGCTATTAATTCTGCTTAATAAATTAAAATTTAAACCGCTAGAAAATGTTTCAGAAGAACCAATTACTGATACATAATCTTTTGCTATTTTTTCTTGTGATGATTTATTAAAATAAAGAAATTCTTGAGCAATACTATAACTACAAACAAAAAGGGAAAACAAAACAAATTTTAATTTCATAAATTATAAATGCATTCTATATTCAAATGTACCCGAAGTATTAATTTTTAGAGTGTAGTTGTAATACCATGTGTTTTTTTGAGGGAGGTTATAGGTATTAAATTCTGTTTTCCAGGCAATGAATTTTGTCTTTTTTAATTCAGGATATTCTTCTTTGCTGATGGTTGTAATTATAGTAGATGTTGTAGTGCTTGTTTGCGAACTACCTTGTATTTGCTGAGCAGCAAGGATTTCGTCATTTGAAAGTTTTTCTTTTATCAGTTTTTTATTTTCATCCAAAAATAAAAGTGAGATTCTACACCCTAATGGAATTTGGTTTTTAGCCAACATTTTTATTTTAATTTTATTGATGTACGGTTCTCTTTTTTCATCAATGGGCCAGCTAA
>CAIMMJ010000398.1 GCA_903842515.1 uncultured Bacteroidota bacterium
CTGATTTATTTCACTTACACTTTTTAATAGTTGAATATTATTAGTGCATTCGTGGCAATTTTTTCCAAAATTTAATATGACATTCCAATATATAAACAAAAATCCCTAAAATTGCACAATGAATAAAAGAGTTGTTGTAACAGGTATGGGAGTTATTTCTCCTTTGGGAAATTCTCTTAATGAACTTTGGAATAATTTAATGCAAGGGAAATCGTCTGCTGGAATTATTACAAAATTTGATTCATATAAATTTAAAACACACATTGCTTGCGAGGTAAAAAACTTTGAAGCACACGATTACATGGACCACAAAGACGTAAGGAAATTTGATCCTTATTGTCACTATGCCATTGCATCGGCAACGCAAGCATTAGAGCAGAGTGGACTATTAAAAAATGAAATTGACAAAACAAAAGTTGGTGTAATTTGGGGAAGTGGCAACGGCGGTATTTCTACATTTGAAAAACAAATGAAAGAGTATTATCATGGCGATGGAACTCCAAAATTTAGTCCATTTTTTATGGCAGCAATTTTAAACGATATGGCATCGGGCTTAATTTCTATTAAATATGGATTGATGGGAATTAACTACACAACAGTTTCTGCTTGTGCATCGGCAAACTCTGCAATTATAGAGGCCCTGAACAACATAAGAGCAGGAAAAGCAAATGCTATTGTTGCTGGCGGAAGCGACGCCGCAATTACAGAAGCCTGTATTGGTGGTTTTAATGCCTGCAAAGCGCTGTCTCAAAGAAACTCAGAACCCGAAACTGCTTCTAGACCATTTGATAAACACCGCGATGGTTTTGTAATGGGAGAAGGCGGAGCAGCATTAATTTTAGAAGAAAGAGAATTTGCCCTAAAACGAGGTGCAACTATTTTAGCAGAAGTTGCAGGTGGAGCAATGAGTGCCGACGCTTTTCATATTACACAAACTCACCCAGAAGGCTTAGGAGCAAAACTTTCTATAGTTAATGCTTTGGCAGATGCCAACCTAAAAATTAATGAAATAGACTGTATAAATGCCCATGCTACCTCTACACCTGTTGGCGATTTATCTGAAATTTCGGCCATAGAAAAAGTATTTGGAGAACACATAAAAAATATTGCAATTACTGCCACAAAATCTATGACTGGCCACCTTTTAGGTGCTGCTGGTGCTCTAGAATCGGTAATAAGTGTGCTTAGTATTTTAAATAACGCAGTGCCACAAACAATAAATGTATTTGAAAAAGACGAACGTATTAATCCAACTTTAAATCTTTCTACCCTCAGTACTCAATATAAAACAATAAACAGCGTTCTAAATAATAATTTTGGTTTTGGAGGACACAATGCCACAGTTATTTTTAAGAAATATAATTGAAGAAAGCTGCAAAAATATTTTTCTACTTTTTACTGGTCATCCTATTTATTTTTTCGGCAATTGTAGGATATTTTTATACTAAACAAGACTGGATAAAAAACAAAACGGTTGAACAATTAAACCAATATCTAAATGCAAAAGTTAATGTTGAAGAAATTGGATTTTCTATTTTCTCTCATTTCCCTTATGCCTCGGTAGTGTTTAAAAATGTTACAATTAATGCTTCAAATAATTGTAAGGACGCAACAGCCCCTTTCTTTTTAAAATCTAAATTTATTGTTATAGACTTTAATTGGTATGCAGTATTTGAGAAAGAGATAAAAATAAAAAAGATAAATTTTGAAAATGGAACATTAAATATTTGGAGAAAAATGGACAAGAAAACTATCAAGTATTTAAAAAATCGGAGGGTGGTGAAAAATTGAGTTTGGAAAAAATAGTTATTCACCAATTTTTAGTGAATATAATTGTTCCACATAACAACATTTCACTGGCTTTAAATGAAGCCAAAATAAAAGGAGATTTTTACAAAGAAATTTACAATTTAAACCTTGATGCCAATGGAGATTTTTTAAACTCAGAAATACTAGGTTTTGTTAAAACAAACTCAAAAAGTTTTATGTTCAAAGGCGATTTAACTATTGAAAGAAACGAAAAATTTAGCACAAAAGATTTAGTTTTTTATTTAGGTAGTTTAAAACTGCAAACTACAGGTTTTGTTCAATTGCTAAAGGAAAAACAAATTAATGTTGATCTGGCAATTGTAACAAGCAAAGCATCCTTGCAAGATTTAAATTCTATTGTTCCTATCTTAAAAAAAGCAAACAATAATTTAGTGCAACAAGGAGATGTAAACATAAAAGCAACTCTCTTTGGGAACACTTTTTCTGAAAAAGGAATAGAGTTAAAAGGAAATTTAAATTTCGAAAATGGCTATGTGCAACAAGAAAAAATATTTGTAAAAGATTTAAAATGCAATGGAGATTTTTTATTTTTATCTAAATCGCAAGAATGGAATTTTTCAAATTTAGTTTTTTCTGGCAACGCAAATGTTGGATCCTTTAAAGGAAGTGGAAAAATAACAGGAAAAGAAAAAGATTTTACCGCCAATTTAAAGTTAAACGGTAATCATCCCTTAGAATCGGCCTACCTGCTTATTGAGTTTCCATATATCAAAGAACCAAAAGGCGATTTACGCTACAACGTTACAACTGAAATAAGCGAAATAAATAAAATTAGAACAGTGAGCATAGCTGGCAATATAGTAGCTAAAAATGTTAGAGGTGAATTAAAAAATGGAACCGATTTTAGTGTAGATGAATTATTTGTAGACTTTAACAATACAAATTTTACCATAGAAGCAAAAAACACCGTTTGCTTAGATAATGATGTTTCGGCTTCATTAACTATAGAAGCCAACAAAGACTTTACAGCATTTAACATAAATGGGAATTCTAAATCAAGAAAAATAAATACTGAAAGTCTTGAAAAAATAATTGCATTTTTTAATGAGGGAAACAACAAAAAAAGCAATCAGGTAAGTGCTGCAATAAAATTAGAAGCAGGCACAGTTGTAAGAGAAAAATTAATTGCAACAAACTTTAGTTCCACTCTATACATAGAAGAAAATAACATCTCTCTAAAACCCCTTCAAATGAATTCCTTTGGAGGGAATATAAATGGAGATATTTCTATCAATACCAAATTGCCTGTTAAAGTAGCCGGAAATTTTTATGCAGAGAATATTGATATTTCTAACTTGTTTTTTTCACTTAATAACTTTCACCAAGAAATAATTACACATAAAAATATTTATGGCACTGTTAGCGGCAGTGGCAAATTTTCTTTTAACACAGATAAAAATAATAAAGTGGATGAAAGCTCTATATTAGCGGAATCTGATGTGATAATTAAAGATGGAAAACTAAAAGATTTCTCTCCCCTTTTTTCTCTTTCAAAATTTATTAATTTGGAGGAGCTGAAGGAAATAAAGTTTGATGAACTAAAAAACACCATAAAAATTAGCAATAGAAAAGTTGTGGTTCCCAAAATGGATATTTCTAATTCTGTACTCGGCTTTAAGATGGAAGGTATACATACGTTTGACAATGATATTGATTACCACTTTGAATTGTTCTTGAAAGAACTTCTGGCAAAAAAATGGAGAACAAAACAAAAAGGAAATACTACTTCTGAATTTGGTGTTGTAGTAGAAGAAGACAATAAAGGCAGCAAGCTATTTATTTCGATGAAAGGGAAAGCCAACAATCCCAAAATATCATACGACAAATTAGCCGGTAGACAAGAAATAAAGAACCTTGTTAAAGAGGAAAGTCAAACAATAAAAAACCTGTTTAAAAAAGAATTTAATAAAAACTACAAAGATTCTTCTTCAAAAAAAACCAAAATAAACCATTTTCAAAAAAATTATTTTACTTTGGAAGAAGATGCTCCAGCAGAGAAAATAAATAAAGTAAAAGAATCAGAAAGAATAATTCCTGTTGAGCCCGAGAAACAAAAAAATAAAAGGAAAGAGAAAAACAAGAGAGAGAGAAAATTAGACCAATTGTTTAAAGAAAAAGAAAACAAAAAAGTTGAAACTACTGATGATTTTTAAGCACTTTTTTAAACAGTTTTTGTTTTTGCCTTTTACATTTCTACTGCTTGCTATCCCCTATCAATCTTGCCGATACGATGTGCAGGAAGAAATTGACGAGAGAATAACTCTCATTAAGTATTCATTTCCTGAAACACAAACAGAACAAGAATTTATTGATGGAATGGCTTGGCTTTTTTCTTATTTGGGTGCTGAGCTCCCCAAAGAAAAGTTCTCTTCTGCACTTACTGTTAAGGGAAATAAAATTTTTGTGAAATTAGAATTATTGGGTTTTGATGAATCTGCATTAACTGCTTTGAGAATAATCTCTTCAAAACTAAAAAACTCAGAGGAATACACTTTAAAAGAAGGAATAGATGCAGGACGATTTTTTGCCATTTGTTTTAATTCATCTTACAACTATTATAAAATTACGGGAGCAGAAAAATCTTTTATTGGATTTTTATCAAAGTATTCTGCATTTAACCGTAAGCAATTTGCTTGCGATTCTTCTTCCATTTCAAAAGAGGCAAGGCTTATAGAATACACAATCGAAGACCAAGATATTCTAAAAAACTACTTTGTTTCATACGAAGGAAAAGGATTTTTTTCATCAAATAATTTTATCCAAGCTAATTCTACAGAAGTATTTGATTTTATGAAAAACGGACAACCTCGATTTATGATTTATGACGAACAAGGGAATTTAAAAACATCTTCCAATCCTTTTTTTAGCAATGCCGGAAAACCTACCAAATGCATGTGGTGCCACGAAAGCGGAATTCAACCTCTTTTTAGAGAAACACCAGATATTGCAGGTTATTTAACAAAAACAGAGTTTTTGAACGACAGAAATTTGGCATCAGAAAAATTAGAAAAGTTTCATGCTGCAAGCAACAGTTATATTAATTACAGCGATAAAAGAATTCATACTCAGGCAGAATATATTTATTTGAGTTACTATGAACCTAACGTAAACAGATTGGCGATGGAATGGAATGTTTCAGAAAGCAAAGTGCTTGAATTACTAAGCGGAGTATCTACACACACCAATCCTGAATTTCCGTTTCTAAAAAATGTTTATCACCGCAGAGATGTAGAAAATTTTTCTCCCATAAAATCTTTGCCTGCTGCAAGTGATGCCAGAGAGAGTTCTGTGTTTGAGCCGGAGTATTGAATTTAATTTACACCGAATAATCCGCTACAATTTGCATTCTTCTTCCTTGCCCAAATGCTTTTTTAGAAACCCTAAGTATTGGTGGTGTTTGTTGGCGTTTGTATTCGCTGCGGTTTACTAAATTAAAAACTCGGTTTACTAAAGTTGCGTCAAACCCCATATTTATAATCTCTTGTGGCCCTTCTCTTTCTTGGATGTAGAGATTTAGAATTTTATCTAAGATCTCGTAATCGGGCAAAGAATCGCTGTCTTTTTGATTAGGTCTTAGTTCTGCAGATGGAGCTTTTGTAATTATATGTTGTGGAATAATTTCTTTTTCTCTGTTGATGTAATTACACAGTTCGTAAACCTGTGTTTTAAACAAATCACCAATAACACTAAGTCCACCACACATATCGCCATACAATGTTCCGTAGCCTACTGCAGCTTCGCTTTTGTTGGATGTATTTAATAAGATGTAACCAAACTTATTGGAAATTGCCATCAAAATAATTGCCCTCATTCTGGCTTGAATGTTTTCTTCGGCAAGCCCGGGTTGTTGCCCTGCAAACATCTCTTTTAAACTATCTTCAACGGATGCTACTCCATTTTCTATTGGAATAATTTGGTGATTGCAACCTAATGTTTCTACTAATTTTAAGGAATCTGAAACAGAATGGTCCGAAGAATATTTTGAAGGCAATAAAACCGCCAATACATTTTCTTTGCCAAGCGCTTCCACTGCCAAAACCAAGGTTAGTGCTGAATCAATTCCGCCACTTAAACCCAAAATAGCCTTAGAAAAATTTAGTTTTTTAAAGTAGTCTTTTATCCCTAAAACAAGTGCTTGGTAAATTAATTCTATGGAAGTTTTTTCTATTTCACTTTTTGGTGAATTATTAATTTTTTCTGAATCAATTAATAGAAAATCTTCCTCAAAAAACTTTAACTGATTTTTAATTTCTCCGTTATTGCCTACCACCAATGAACCTCCATCAAAAACAAGTTCTGTTTGTCCTCCTACTTGGTTTAAATAAATAAAAGCCAAATTATTTTTTACCGAAATTCTTTGTAGTAATTTTTTTCTGGTTTTATCTTGGTTGTAGTTAAACGGTGAAGCCGAAATATTTATGGCGATGCTTGGATTTTGTTTCATCAGCTCTTCCATTGGAGAAATTTTATACAGTCTTCTTCCGGATTTACTTTCTGTATCTAAAACTTCTTCTTCCCAAATATCTTCACAAATAGTTAGTGCTATACATTCGTCCTTAAACATTACAATTTCAAACACGTTTGACGGCTCAAAATACCTGTATTCGTCAAACACATCGTAATTGGGCAATAATCCTTTGTGAACGAATTTTTTTACTTTTTGGTTTTCTATAAAACACGCCGAATTATACAATGGCTTTCCGGTAGTAGAATTGTTCTTTGATGGAACACCAACAATTGCTGCAATACCATTGCAATGTTGGGCAATTTGTGAAACGGCACTTTCGCATTTTGAAATAAAATCATCGAACTCTAAAAAATCGCGTGGAGGATAACCACAAATAGAAAGCTCAGGAAAAACAATTAATTCTGCTCCTAAAGATTTTGCACTAGAAATGTTCGAGATAATTTTATTAACGTTGTATTCGAAGTTTCCTATGTGGAAGTTTAATTGCGCCAAGGCAATTTTCATACATAAAAGTTTAGAACATTACACCTACAGAAAGCATTACTCCGCTTAATTTAGCAGAGGTTTGAGCAAATGAAACTGAATTGTTTTTTATTACAGACAACTCTTTAGATGAGCTTTTGAGCAAGTTGGTGAAGCCATTAATGTAACTTAAAGAAGCAAATGCAGCAGTGCTCCCCACCAATTTATATTCTAATCCACCACCCACATTTAAAGCAATTCTTAATGGACTGTAGTCTTTCTTTACATCTAAATCGGGTCTGTCTTCTATTCTTTTGGCAACAGAGGTAACTGTTTGAGAGACATTATTTATAACTGAAGACGTTGTAATGTATTGGCCTTCGTCATCGGCTAAGGCTTTGCCTCTAAATCCAAGATTAAATCCAAAGTTTGCAAAATAAGTTATACCATTAATTTCAGGCGTTCTCATTTTTAAGGCCAATGGAATTTCAAAATAATTAATTCTTACCGAACGTTTGGTGGGTTTGTATAAAATACTTGTTTGACCTGGTTGTAAATTTTGATCGTTTGGTTGATAAAAAAGCGTAGTATCTTTTATTTCAAATTTTGCTCCATAGCTATTAAATTCTATACCCGAGAAAAAAGAAACCACTTTATTTAATTTAAATTCTGTTACCAATCCATAGCCAAATCTTATTCTTGCACCTCCACCAATAAATAGCTTAGAATCTTCGGGAACTGTCCAAGAAATAGTAGGTGTTGCCTTTAAACCCACTCTAAAATTTTTAAGTGCAGCAACTTCCTCTTGGGCTTTTAATGTTTGATTTATAAACAGTATTATTAATATTAAAAAAATCTTTTTCATAGCTTTGTGAACTTTTTTGTTTTAGCAAAAATAGTCTTTTATAAATGTATTTCAGAAAAGATTTAATTTTTTTATTTGTTTGTTTTTCTATCCTACTTTTTTCTTGTAAACAAAACAAGAAAAGTTTAAGAGAAATAAAGGGATCCAATGAACATTCCTTTAAGTTGGTTTGGAAGCCATTTTATTTAGATTTACAAAAACTCAAAAACACATCAGACAGTGCACCTTTAGTGTTTATGAGGAAAAATTACGGTAGTTTTTACGAACAATTTAATACTGCCGTTATAAATATTGGACCCTCTTCTTCTCCGCTTTACACCAACAGAATAAACGATTATTTAAACGACAAAGACATTGCTTATTTGTATCACTCGGTTGATTCTGTATATAACAACAGCAGAATAAATTCTTTAAAAGAAGAGCTAAATCAGTCATTTGGAATTTTTACAACAGCATTTCCAAAAAAACAAATTCCGGCAATTGCACCAATGATTACTGGTTTTAATTACGCTATAATTGTTGGCGATTCTATTTTAGGCATAAGCTTAGACATGTTTCTTGGAAAAAATTTTAACTATTATTCTTTGTTACAGTTTCCGGAGTACAAGAAGAATTTAATGACAAAAGAAAATCTTGTTCCCAGAACTTTGTTCTCTTGGTTAAAAACAGAATTTGAACCTAAAAACCCTCCTAGCGATTTATTAGGTGAAATGATTGAAGCTGGAAAAGCAATTTATTTATTGAATCATTTAGTGCCCCAATTAGAAGATTCACTTGCATTTGGCTACACCGATGCACAGATGGAATGGTGCAAGACCAACGAGTTTCAAATTTGGGCAACTTTTGTAGATAAAAAATTGTTGTTTAGTAGCACCAATTCCGAAAATCAAAAATATATAAATGAAGCACCTTTTAGCCCAGGTTTCTCTAAAGAATCGCCAGGAAAAATTGGATATTTTATTGGATATAGAATTGTGGAATCGTACATGGAAAACAATTTAAACGTTACCCTTAACCAGTTAATGGAAAATCACGATTCACATCTAATTTTAAACCGTTCAAAGTACAAACCAAAAAAATAAATGAAAACATCAGAAATTAATTTTAAAATTCAATTGGATGAAAATCATTTGCCAGAATCCATGCAATGGTCTGCCACAGATTCTGACGTAAATGGAATTCAAGAGTGCAAATCATTGATGATTAGTGTGTGGGATCCAAAGGAAAAAAGCACACTTAAAATAGACTTGTGGACAAAAGACATGTTGATTGACGAAATGAAAATTTTTATGCACCAAACATTGCTGTCTATGGCCAATACCTTAGAAAAATCTATTCAGGAAGAAAAAATGGCAGGAGACATGAGAGATTTTTGTGAGTACTTTGCAGAAAAAATGGGATTGAAAGAACCTGAAGAAAAATAAATTAGAAATAAAATTTAGTATGGAAGGAACAGTATCAAAAAACACACTAAACGGAATTTGTACCATCACATTTTATCATCCGCAAAGCAATTCTATGCCGGGAGATATGCTTAACTTATTGGCAAAAACTATTGAAGAAGCAGGAAATGAACCCGATTCAAAAGTAATTGTACTGGAAAGTAAGGGAGAAAAATCATTTTGTGCAGGAGCATCTTTTGATGAGTTGGTGGCCATCACAGATTTTGAAACAGGTAAAAAATTCTTTTCGGGCTTTGCAAAAGTTATCAATGCTATGCGTAAAGCTCCCAAATTTATAATTGCAAAAGTGCAAGGAAAAGCAGTTGGTGGCGGCGTTGGAATTGCCTCAGCAGCGGACTATACCTTGGCACATAGTTCTGCCGACGTAAAGCTTAGTGAGTTGGCTGTAGGTATAGGCCCTTTTGTAGTGGGCCCTGCGGTAGAAAGAAAAATTGGCACCTCTAAATTTGCTTCACTTTCTATAAACGCCACACAATGGCAAAATTCTAGTTGGGCTTTGCAAGCAGGTCTTTATGCCAACGTTTTTAGCACCCACGAAGAATTAAATGCCGAAACTCAAAAATTGGCAGAAACACTTTCTATAAGTAATCCACAAGCTATGGAAATGCTTAAAAAAGTTTTTTGGCAAGGCACAGATAACTGGGACACTCTGTTGATTGAACGTGCCGAAATGAGTGGTAACTTGGTATTGAGCGATTTTACTAAAAATGCAATTGCTAAATTCAAAGCAAAAGCCTAAAACAGTTTAAATGGCAATATTTGCAAAAGCAAAAAAATCGGAGAGTGCCGAGATGAGTTTTCTAGATCATTTAGAAGAATTACGTTGGCATTTGGTGAGGAGTGTGGTGGTTATTTTTTCGCTTGCAATAGTATTTTTTGCAAATAGAGAATTTTTGTTCGATACCATAATTCTTGCACCAAAAGACCCAGGTTTTTTTACA
>CAIMMJ010000399.1 GCA_903842515.1 uncultured Bacteroidota bacterium
AATAAAAAGCATACTGCCCAAAAGTTATCCAATCAATAATTCTTCCAAGCAAATAAAAATCCTTTTCGCAAATAAGCTAAATCAACTCGGCCTAACGAAATCTTTTCTGCTAACTCTTTAGGGTTGGCGTTGGATTGCTTTTTCTTTTCTTCAATAGCCAATTGCACTCCTAAATCATACAAAGGTCTTTTTATATCCTCTGGATCTAATTTTCTATCCAATAGACCTTTGTATATATCTAAGGCAGAATAGTAATTTTTATTGTCGAAATAATATTCGCACAAGTATTTTGCAAAGCCACCTTTTGCCTTGCTAAATACAAAATCCTTGATAGAATCATGTTTCAATTCTAATGTACTTAAATTGTAAGAAGAAAAGTATACCCCTGACTTTTTGTATAAGTTTAGCGCTTCTTCAAAATTATTTTGGTCTTGCAGCTCAATAACTTTTTCAATTAGTTTTTGATAGGTAGAAGCAGGAATAACAGTTAAATGTTCTTCTTTAAATTTTGTAGTTCCTACTAAAAAACAAGATGGATTGCTCAGGTAAATATCCTCGGCAACCTTAAAATAACTGTCGCTGGTGATGTATTGTTTTTGCTTTGCAAAATCTCTGGCAAGAACCAACAACGAATCACTTTTTTTTATGAGAGACTCACAGCTATTTTCAGTTTGAGCTGTTGCATTTACTCCTAAAAAAAGCAATGCAAGAAAAAGATAAATACTTTGGTTTATTTTCATTTAATACATGGATGGATAAAGGTTTGGGGTTGCTTCCGACATCACTTGATATAAAGTTTCAAATACATCATCGGCCGAAGGTTTAGAAAAATAATCTCCGTCGGTGCCATAAGCAGGGCGGTGTGGCTTGGAAGTTATGGTTACAGGTTTAGAATCTAAATAAGTATAAGCATTTTGTTCTTCCATTATTTTTTGCAAAATAAAAGAACTTGCACCACCCGGAACATCTTCGTCAAGCACCACCAATCTATTTGTTTTTTTTACAGATTCCACAATGCTTTTATTAACATCAAATGGCAACAGAGTTTGTACGTCTATGAGCTCTACTTCTATTCCTTTATCCAGCAACATACTGCATGCTTCTTCTGCAATTCTGCAGCAAGAACCGTAGGTTACTAATGTAATATCTTTCCCTTGTTTTATTATTTCTGGAATACCAAGTGGAGTTGTAAATTCTCCCAAATTGCTTGGCATTTTTTCTTTTAATCGGTAACCGTTTAAACACTCAATTATCAAAGCTGGATCATCGCCTTGCAACAACAAATTATAAAAACCTGCTGCTTTGGTCATGTTACGCGGAACACAAATATGCATGCCTCTTAAACTTCCCAAGATAAGTGCCATGGGCGAACCACTGTGCCATACACCTTCTAATCTGTGTCCTCTTGTTCTTACAATTAGTGGAGCTTTTTGCTTGCCCTTTGTTCTGTATCTTAGGGTACATAAATCGTCGCTTAAAATTTGCAGGCCATACAGCAAATAATCTAAGTATTGAATTTCTGCTATTGGGCGTAATCCTCTTAATGCCATTCCTATCCCCTGCCCCATTATTGTGGCTTCTCTTATTCCTGTATCAGCTACTCTTAAATTACCATATTTTTTTTGCAATCCTTCGCACCCCTGATTTACGTCACCAATATTTCCTACGTCTTCGCCAAAAATTAATACTTCCGGTTTAGTAGAAAGTAAAGTATCAAAATTATCTCTCAATATTTCTCTTGCATCTACCATTTTATCCTCGGTGTAAACTGGTTTTACTTCGGTTATTTTTAGCGGAGAGTATTGTGTTTCTGAGTAAAGATGTGAGCTGTACCTGTCAAAATTTTTGGCTGCATACTTTTCTAACCAGGCTACCACGGCATTTCTGCTGTTGCTGTCTTCGCCAATAGAAAGGTGCAAACACCTTCTTGCTGCAGATACAATGTCTTTTCTTATTGGCTCAGTGTTTGAATTTAACTGTTGAACAAGGTCAAGTATCTTTTTTGTTTCTGATGAATCGTTTGCCAAATCTGTGAGCAATTCTGCAACTTCTTTTCTTTCTTCTTTTATGGGGTTTAAGTAGTCTTCCCAAGCGTTTGTTTTTGCTTCTTTTACTTTTTGCTTGGCATCTTTTTCTATTTGCTCACAATCTTCTGCTGTGGCAATAGCAGATTCTAACATCCACTTCTTCATTTGAACAATACAGTCAAAGTCTGCTTCCCATTGCAAACGTTCTTTGCTTTTGTATCTTTCGTGCGAACCGCTTGTGGAATGTCCTTGAGGTTGTGTTACTTCTTCTACGTGTACCAAAACAGGTATATGATTTAACCTGCTTATTTCACTGGCTTTTTCAAACGTTTGGCACAAGTGAGGAAAATCCCAAGCCTTGGTTTTAAATATTTCAATTCCATTTAAATCGTCGGCGCCAATTTGCATTCCGGATAAACTTTGCGAAATACTTTCTTTTGCAGTTTGATGTTTTTTTGGAACAGAAATACCATGACCATCGTCCCATACACACATTACCATTGGCACTTGCAAAACTACTGCAGCATTTATGGTTTCCCAAAACAAACCTTCGGAAGTACTGGCATCACCAATAGTGCCAAATGCAACTTCGTTTCCATGGTCAGAAAAATTAGTGTGATTTTTTACTACATCTACATTTCTGTAAATTTTTGAAGCCTGTGCCAGTCCAAGCAATCTTGGCATTTGACCGGCAGTAGGAGAAATATCTGAGGATGAATTTTTTTGTTGAGTTAAATTTTTCCAATTGCCATGATCATCTAATGAATGAGTAGCAAAATGGCCTCCCATTTGTCTTCCTGCACTCATTGGTTCTGCCTCTATATCGGTGTGTGCATACAATCCTGCAAACCACTGCTGTATTGTTAAATTGCCGGTGGCAAACATAAAAGTTTGATCTCGGTAATAGCCACTTCTAAAGTCTCCGTTTTTAAATACTTTTGCCAAAGCCAATTGAGGAACCTCTTTGCCATCGCCAAAAATTCCAAATTTTGCTTTTCCGGTAAGTACCTCTTTTCTGCCTAATAAGCTAGCCTCTCTACTTTCGCAAGCAACTTTATAATCGTTTAGTATTTCTTTTCTAAAATCTTCAAAGCTAAGCTTGCTGGTATTCT
Organism: uncultured Bacteroidota bacterium; assembly: GCA_903842515.1. GTDB lineage: Bacteria > Bacteroidota > Bacteroidia > UBA4408 > UBA4408 > CAIMMJ01. Next base: position 3,140 of record CAIMMJ010000399.1, read on the forward strand.
TGGTTTTTGAATCTTTTTCTGCCATAGTATTTTGCTTAATGTTACAAATATAAGTTATTGATTGAAGAGGTGAAAATGAAAGCTTAAACTATTTTAAAAAGAACCTACAACTCTTACTATTATATTTAATAACAATTTTTTAAGAATCTGTTGGTTCATCTTTAAAAAAAAAAAATATTCTAAAACATCAATATATTTATATTCTTTTCCTTTGTTACATTTGCACATAAAGAAAAAAGAACCACCAGTAAAACCAGGATGCTAAAATTTCAAATTTCTATATGTATACATTAGGCGATTTTATTAAAAGTAGTACATTTTATAAACACCTAATTCTAGCGGTTTCAATTATTATTGCTATAACAGCAGGAGTTTTGTTTTGGATAAAAACATACACAAAGCATGGGCAAACAATAGTGGTTCCCAACCTAAGAGATAAATCATTAACAGATGCAAAAAAAATCCTTGAATCGTATAACTTACGACTAAAAGTAATGGATTCTATCTTTAATACTGGAGCAATAAGAGGTGCTGTTATTGAGCAAAATCCAAATTCGGGATTAAAAGTAAAAGAAAACAGAACAGTTTATGTAACCATAAATGCTTTTAAACCACCAGAAGTTTCTTTCCCCAATTTAAAAGATGTTTCGCTAAGGCAAGCCGAAGCCATTTTAAAAAGTTTAGGACTTGAATTGGGCAACCTTAAATATGTGCCTGATATTGCAAAAGATGCTGTTTTAGCAAGTTCTTGCAGAGGGCTTGAATTGCAAGCCGGAACACCATTGGTTTACGGTTCTAAGATAGATTTGGTACTTGGAGATGGCTTAAAAGGAGAAAAAATTGATATACCAGATTTAATTGGACTTTCTAGAAAGGAGGCTCACAATATTTTAAAAGAGCTTTCGTTAGTGATTGGCTCAGAAATTTTTAGTTCATCAATACAAGATTCATCATTGGCAAAGGTTTATAAACAAACTCCCGCTTACACACCCGACGGAAAAATTACCCTTGGTAGTCCTATTGATTTGTTTTTTGGCAACGACGTAGGAGAAGGTGATGAATAATGAATATTTTTTAACGATTACTATTAATGAAATCTAATACTACATTTTTTTTTAAACCACTATTTTATCTCTTTCTTTTCCTGGCAATAGGCTCAAGTGCCGGCGCTCAAGAGAAACTAAATGATTTATCAACCAATCCAAAATTAACGCAAGAAAATAAAAACACGTTTCAAAGAAATAGTTTATCATGGTATCCTACTAACGTTTATAGCATTACCGATACAATTTCCTTACCTTTTGTTGATGATTTTTCTACCAATAAATTCCCCGATTATTACTACTATTCTTACCTGCCTCAAAACAGAAGTTATGGTATTTTTAGAAGCAGAAAAGTAAACGGCCTTGTGCCAAGTAATCCAATTATTGAGTATTCCAGAATTGCCACCACACAAATCGATAGTACCCAAAGTCCACCTGTTGTTACCACATTTCCTACTTTTAGTTTAAGTTGCTTTTCTATAAATAACGTTTATCCCGCCTCGCCATTTGTAGCCGATAGCACTGCACTAGTTTATCCTGCCTACAACACCTATATCAATCCAAATGGAATAGAATTTCAAGCACAATCTGCCAGCTATTTTAGAGATTCTTTAATTACCGATAGCATTTACACCATAAAACTTTCGCAAAAAAATGCATTGTGGATAGACAAAAATGAAACCGTTTATCGCAACAATAATTTTCCTATAAATCCTCCAACTATTGGTTGTATTACTTTTGATGGATTAAACAAAAGCGGAATGCCTTACGATTTTTCTGCACCTACAACTTATGGCTCTGCCGATACCATTACCTCTAAACCAATAAATTTAAATTATTCTTCTAATCCGGGCGTGTATATGATGTTTTATTACCAAGCAAAAGGAAGAGGAAATGATCCGGAATTTGAAGATTCATTAAGGTTAGAATTTAGAGCACCCAACAAAAAATGGACAAGAGTTTGGGGCAAAACAGGATACAATCCGGGCCTTGATACCAATTTTGTGAAAGTTGTAATTAACATAAACGACACTGCCTACCTAAAAAATGCTTTTCAATTTAGGTTCAGAAACTACGCTTCTCTCTCAGGGAATCTAGACCATTGGAATGTTGATTATGTTTTAATTACGGCCGATGCAAACGATACCATAATTAAAGATGCTGCTTTTGTATATCCAATAAAATCGTTTGTGAGGCCATATACATCTATGCCTTACAATCAATACTCTTCTGCAAATATGCTGCCTGCCACTCAAAATTATATTCGTAATTTAAGCAATGCAGACATAAATATCAGTTACCGATTTAGACTCACCGATTTTTTTGAATCTACCACTTATTCTAGCTTTGATGTAGACAACATTAGCTTTTACTCTAACGCTTTAAACAATTGCGAACT
>CAIMMJ010000400.1 GCA_903842515.1 uncultured Bacteroidota bacterium
ATCTGGAAATTTTATTTTGTTCGGCTTGTTAAAAGAAAGTGCCTCCAGCAAATAATCTCTTTTTACAAACATTAAATCAGGATAAATCTTCATTAATAGTTGATACTGCAATTTAACCGGTAAGCGTGGCAACCAATGATTAAAAAATTTCCATTTTTGATAGTATCTACTAATACTTTTTATTGTAAGCGGAGAATACTGATTGAGAAGATGATTAAAATTATTATTGCCCTTTTGATAATACAAATAATGAATAAGATGATGAGGATAACCGGCAAATAATTCATCCCCACCTTGCCCGTCGAGCAAAACTTTAATATTATTTTGTGCGGCCAATTTCATTAATCTAAATTGAGAATATGTGCTGGTTGACCATATTGGTATATCTTGGCAGTACATCAAATTTTCTAAATCAGAAAATAACTCATTTGACGTTGGCGACGAAACAAATAAATTAGAATGAGTAGCATTGGAAACTAATTGTGCATAATTACTTTCACTGTATTTCTCCTCTTCAAAAGTGGCCGTAAAAACTTTTAAATTTTGGAGAGAAAAATAGTTTGCTGCTGCCACAATTGATGAACTGTCCAATCCACCGCTTAAACATGCTCCTAATGGAACATCACTTTGCAAACGCAATTGAACAGAATTAATAAATGTATTTTTTAGTTCATCAATTATATTCTTTCTTGAAAGTAAATCTAAAGTCTCGGTATTTTTATAGTTAAAATTAAAATAATTATAAGTAGTAAAATCATTTTCGCTTAATTTAAATTGAAGGTTACAGCCTGCCTTTAACTCAAAAATATTTTTGAAAAAACTTTCTTTCTTGTATTCAATTTTACCAAATACAAAATAATCTAAAATTTCTTCTTGGTTAATCTCTCTGTTAAAAACACCAAATTCAGTAAGCTCTAAAAGAGATTTTTGTTCAGAAGCAAATGCAAAATATTCATCTGTCTTTACATAATAAAATGGTTTTACACCAAGCCTGTCTCTGCTGCAAAAAATTGAATTATTGAGCTTGTCGTAAATTGCAAATGCCCACATTCCATTAAAATAATCTATACAGGCAGAACCCCAATGAATATAACTTTTTAGCAATACTTCTGTATCAGATTCTGTTTGAAAAAAATAGCCTAAATCAATAAGATTTTTTCTAATTTCTTTGTAATTGTAAATTTCACCATTAAATACAATCCAATAGCGCCCCTGATTGTCGCACATTGGCTGATGAGCCTTTTCAGACAAATCAATAATAGAAAGTCTGCGGTGTGCTAATGCAACATTAAACTCATTTTTAATTTCTTGGATGTAATATTTTGGGGAATAATTTTCATTTCCTACAATTTTAAAATCTTTTGAAGTTGCAGTAATTGCATCTTGATTATTAAACAATACAAACCCTTCGAAATCCGGACCTCGATGAGCAATTTTTTTACTCATCTTTTCTATTAATACAGGAAGTTTAGCACTACTATTTTTTAAAGAAAAGATCCCTGCAATTCCACACATATTAAACTTTTATAAGATGTTTTAATTGAAAGGGATTAAATATTGACCGCAGCATTTGAACAAATTTAATGTTTGTTTGCGATTTTTTATAATAATAAAACAACCAAACTAGTTGAAATAAATTTGAAAAGAATGCGGCAATCATAGCACCAATAATACCGTATTTTTTTATGAGCAAAATAGATAATACGGTGGCAAAAAACAAACCAAAAGCACTACCAATTGCAGGTGTTTTATAATTACCATTTCCTGAATAAAAATTAGAAAG
>CAIMMJ010000401.1 GCA_903842515.1 uncultured Bacteroidota bacterium
CTCCCCGAACAAAGCAATTTGTTTGGATGGATGCAAATCCGATGGCGCTGTAGCTCAGTTGGTAGAGCAAAGGACTGAAAATCCTTGTGTCCCCGGTTCGAGCCCGGGTGGTGCCACAATTAAAATAAAAAGCCTTGTTAAGTTTAACTTACAAGGCTTTTTATTTTATACTCAATGATGTTTCTGCCCTCAACGAAAGTTGGTTTTTTTTATTCTTACATAAATAGACTAAATTCACATACCCCCAATTGCTATTTTTTATTATTTAAATTAAATTAAAATGAAAACGAAATTTCAACAAAGGGGTATTTATTTGACCGTAATGTATTTTACGGCAATTATGTTGTTAAGTAATTTAGCCAATGCTCAAGAAAAAAAGGAAGGCTATCAAAGAAGTTCCTTACACATCATTAATATCGAAAATCTGAATTTCGATAATGCTGCTAAGGTGAACGCTGCATATTTAAAGTATGAATTCCCAAAAAACTATGACCAACACGATATCGGACAAAATATTATTAATTTAAATAATTTTAAACTTACCGATGAAGAAAAAGCTGCTTTAGGTATTAATGAATCCGAGTTGGGAAAGGGACTGAATTCAATGATTTCATCTGCTTCGGCGGGTATTCTTGAAAACAATACCCAAGTAAAATATGAATTAGACAAATTTATCAAAGAACAAGGGGTGGGTAAAAAACTAGTCGAAAAGTGGTTTTCTGTCAATCAAGATGGAACTTTTTCTTTTGAGCTTTTTAAAAAAAGAGGTGAATCTAGTTTAACCGAAGAGGACAAAAAAAGAATGGAATTGTCTGCATTATCTCAAACAGAAAAGGATAAACTAGCAGAAAATTTAGCAAAAAACACGTTCGTTGTTTTTACAAAATTAAATTTTGTATCCAATGCTATTCCTGCAGAAGCAATTCGTCAAATTGCGTATAGCCAAGCCGATAAATTAAGCGGAATGTTGCAGACTATGGCAAGAAAGGCTGCCGATAAGATATATGAAAAAGCAGCAGAAGGTTATTCTGTATGGACAAGTGCTTGGTTGTATAGATTAGCTTGGAACGAGGAAAAATATGCTCAGTTTAATACTGCATTGAAGTTAAAAGGCGAAATGAATTATGTAATTGATATGGATTTATTTAATAAGATTGACTTTCCTTTAGAATTTGTTGGACAGGAAAAGGCCACTTCCTTAGTTACATTCTCATTGAAAAAAGGAGAAGCGGAAAGAACCGAAGATCAAATAATAGAATTATCAACAATTAGAAATATTGACAAAGTATTTTCTAAGCTTCAAAGAGAATATGAAGTATTCAAACCGCTTTATCAATTATCTAGCGTTGATCCATTTTCAGCAAAGCTAGGAACGAAAGAAGGATTAGAGGGTGGTGAAAAATTTGAAGTTTTAGAAATTAAAAATGGCCAATACAACAGAATTGAAGTCATTACAGTTGATAAAAGTAAAATCTGGGATAATAGCTTTGGAGCACCTAAACAAGAAATTGAGCAAACCTATTTCAAAGGCAAAAACAGCGATGCTAGAGAATGGTTTTATGTTAGATATATTAAATAATAAATGAATTAACCATGAAAAAAATTGTTTTCTTTTTTCTTTTTAATACCATATTAATTTCAGCTTTTTCACAAAGCGGAAGAGATCAAAAAAAAGCAAATATCGCCACTGAAGAGTGGCGATATGAAATTAATTGCAGAGGCACTGGTGGTGCAGATAATTCTTATTTATTGGACGTTGTCTCCTATTTAAGAGACGACAAGTTGTCTATTAACCAGTCTAAGAAAAACGCCGTACATGGCATCATTTTTAAAGGCGTTTTTGGAAATTCAGTAGGCTGTGAGGCAAAACCAGCTTTATCATCTAATCCAAATCTTTTTGAACAAAAACGTGAATATTTTGATGCATTTTTTGCTGATGGAGGTACATTTTCAAAATTTGTGCTTTTGCCAACAGGAAGACCAGACATGGTTGACGAAGTAAGTAAAAATGAATTTAGGGTTAACATGACTGCGCAAGTGGATATTAATGGTCTAAGGGCACAACTAGAAGCGGATGGTATTATTGAAAAATTTGCAAAACTTGATGCAAATATTATTAGACCGTCAACATTAATATATCCAAGTGACACTTGGGCAAAAGAAAAAGGCTATGTGAAAAAAACGGATGATCAAAACGGCGGGTTTACAGAGACAATTGATTATGAAAAAGCAGCCTTAGATCCTGATTTTTTGACTGCAAGCTCTGCTGTATCCAAGCTACTCTTAAAAAGAGATTATGCAGCAAGAAATTTAACCGAACTTATTGAAGCAGTTAAACAAGATAGGTTAGTTAAAAAGTATTCTGACAATGCAAGACAGGTAAGTATGTTAGATCAAATACTTAATGTTGCTAAAGCAGATATTAAAATTTCAATTTATTGGAAGGTAATCCCCAAACCTCCTAATTTCCAATTAGAGTATATTTTAAATGCAACAGACTCTTATACATCTTTACCAGTTTCACTTGCAAATGGTTTTGGTCCCGAATCAAGATCGGCGTCTATAGGAGAATTAATTGTTCAATCTGTGAATGATAAAATGGACGGTTTTACAAGCCTGTTCCAAGTTTATTTTGACAAAATGCAAACTAGCGGTAGAAACGTTCAAGTAGAAATTGCTGTGTCAGATGCTTTTGACGGCAATCTAGAC
>CAIMMJ010000402.1 GCA_903842515.1 uncultured Bacteroidota bacterium
ATCAAACACAACTGTAAGTTAGTATTCTTTGATAACATTTATGCTATTGGAGGCGATAACGTAAAACACATTTCCGAAACATCACCCGTTTCGCCTTGCAGCAAAAAGGGAGAAGTAAGAGCAGAAGTTGATAAAATAATTTTAGATGCCATAAACTCCGGAAAGCTTAGTGCAATAATTGCCAGGGCTCCTGATTTTTTTGGACCAATAAAAGAAACCAGCATGCTGATGATTATGGTTTACGATAATCTAAAAAAAGGTAAAAAAGCACAGTGGTTGTGTGGTACAAATTTTATTCACTCCACCGGTTATGCACCTGAGTTGGCAAAAGGAACTGCAATGCTTGGCAACGATGATTTATGCTACAATCAAATATGGAATTTACCGGTTTGTCAGGATAAAATTACGGGACAAGATTGGGTAAATTTATTTGCCACCGAATTAAAAGCAAGTAATAAGATTTCAGTTCTGCCCTCTTTTGGACTGAAAATTTTGGGATGGTTTATTCCAGTTCTTGGCGAGATATATGAAATGAGGTATCAATACGACAGGGATTACTTCTTTGATTCTACTAAGTTTAATAATCATTTTAAATATACACCTATATCCAATAGGCAAGCTGTTTTAGAAACATTAAAAAGTTTGAACCACTAAAATAGTATATTTGAACGAAAAAATTTGTTTGCTAATCGAATACTAAAAACTAAATTTAATAAATTAACTACAACTACTTGCACAGTATAAACAGAAAAAATATGAAAAAAATTTTTACTCTTTTTGTTTCTATTCTAATAGGAAATTTAGCTAACTCTCAAGTGAATAACAATCCAATTACAGATATTCTTTACAGGTACGATTTAAATACTGGAACAACCAAGAATATTTTAAAAGCAGATTTTGTGAACCCAATCAAAGGATGTTTTTTAATGCAAAATGGAGGATGCCTAGTAACATCAAACGGTGGTTTAAGCTTTGCTGAATCAAACCCTACAGGCGATACACTTACAGAATATATTGATGTTGTTGCTGTGCCCGGTAAATGGTTGGCAATTAGTAAAAATGGAAAAGCGTTTTATTCTACAAATGCGGGAGTTTCATGGACAACAATTTTAGATAGTTCATCTACTGCTCAATTTATGGCTGCAGATATTTTAGGAAACACAATAGCAATAAGCGGTAAACAAGGTTTGTTGTATGTATTGACTAATGATGGTTCTGATAATTTTACAGCGCAAGATTATAGTGTGGATAGCATGAGTAATGTTGACATTGTGCAAGTGAAATTTATGAATGGGCAATTGATGGTTACAACCAATAACGGAGGAGTATACAATTACAACGTAACATCCAACACCATGGCAACTTCTTATTTGGTAGATGGTGAATCTATTGTTACACTTAAAATTGATGCAACAGGATACGGTTACTTTTTAACGCAATTGGGCAAAATTTACAAAACAATTGACAACGGTTCAACGTGGAATTTGAAAGCAGATAATTTTGGTGTTCAATGGAACGGTTTAGATTTTGGCGATAGCTTAGTTTTGGCAGTTGGAGACTCAGGTAATATTGCTGTATCTACAAACTATGGCGAAATGTTTGAATTGTATACAGCCGGAACAAATAATTCGCTAAACGCAGCCCGCGTAAAATCACCCAGAGGATATGTTACAGGTTCTGGCGGTTTAGGTTTTGTAGTGAGTGTTTCAGATAGCACATTAAATCTAAGAAAAGTAAAAGATAATTTTAATCCAAATTTGGTTTTTCCTAATCCTGCG
>CAIMMJ010000403.1 GCA_903842515.1 uncultured Bacteroidota bacterium
ATAGATTTTTTTGATGGATTTGTTGCCAGAATATTAAAAGTTGAATCGGAAATAGGTAAACAGTTAGATTCTCTTGCCGATGTTGTAAGTTTTGGTGTAGCACCGGGCTTAATTATTTTTCAAATTTTAAACTATATTTTGTTTTACAGCAACCATTCTAATGATTGGTACAAATATTTGGTGTATGTTTCATTTTTAATTCCACTTGCCGCTGCCTATAGATTGGCAAAGTTTAATGTTTCTACAGAGCAGAAATTTTATTTTATGGGGGTTCCAACACCCGCCATTGGGGTTACAATTGCTTCATTTGCCTTGGCACTTTTTTACAATCCTAATCGCTGGTTGTCGGGGTATTTATTAGACGGTAGGTTCCTATTGATTACTACTGTTGTGCTTTCTTTTTTGATGGTTAGCAATGTTAAAATTATGGCACTAAAATTTAAATCCTACAAAATAGAAGATAACATGGATAAGTTAATTTTATTTGCTGGAACCTTTGTAATTATTTCTTATCAAAAGCAAGCAGCCGGACTTTTTGTTTTTGCTTGGTATTTTATTATTTCAATTTACAACCATTACTTATCAAAAAGTAGGAATAATTACTTGTAGTTTTAAGTTTAAATTACACTGAATTAAATCAATTGGCAGATTTTATTCTTTAATTATTCTTGAGGTATTTATGCTTCCTATTTTATCTGATAGCTCTAATAAATAAACTCCTTTTGCCAAGTCAGAAAGCTCAATAGTTTTAGAACTAAAGTTTATTTCGCTTTTCATTAATCGTCCGTCAACAGAAAATATTTTATAAGCACTCAGCACATTTTTGGTGTTGATGTTAATTTTATTGCTGCTTGGGTTGGGGTAAACTGCAACAGAGAAATTAGTTGAATAAGCAAGTTGTTTTGAACTAAGTAATATCCTTTGATTTTGAACAACGCTCCTCATTAAATCTACCTGACCTTTAGTAAATGAATTTTGGCAAGTTTCTGCCGAATAATCCATGTAGTTTTCAATCATGTCGTGCAGATCAACTCCGTTGATATTATCTACGCAGGTGTTTTTAGAAGTATCGCAATCTGTGTTAGATTGGTCAGCGGCCGCAGGCGTGTCGTCTATTCCATCGTTACCCGCACAATTTGTGTCGTCGCCCCAAATGTGGCGCAAACCTAAATAATGCCCTACTTCGTGCACTGCAGTTCTTCCTTTAGAAACATAATCTCCTCCTCCTGCAGAAATAGTATTTGGATTGTTATCGCCTACAATTTGAAATTGCAGCACAACACCATCAATAAGATCTCCAACACCACCCGCTGGCCAGTTTGGCAAATTTGCCGGAGGTGTTGCATAACCCAAAATGCTTGGTCCAAGCAGTGGAATGGCCATATTACAAATCCAAATGTTTAGGTATCTGCTTTGATCCCAAGGATCGTCTCCTCCATCTGCAGAACTTTTTACTCTTTCTATTGATGATAAATCTCCAAGTAGTGCAGTAAAATTGGCAAAAGAAGTTAATGTAGTACTTTTTCTAATTATTCCATTTGTAGGATTTCCTTGCGGGTCAAAGCTGGCAAATTTGAATTTTATTTTTGA
>CAIMMJ010000404.1 GCA_903842515.1 uncultured Bacteroidota bacterium
CGTCCACCCAAGTAGATTGAGTCTTTGCGTGAACAAAAAACAAACTCACCTTTGCGTCCACTTCAGTGGATTGCGTCTTTGCGTGAACAAAAACAAATTCACACCTTTGCGTCCACCCAAGTAGATTGAGTCTTTGCGTGAACAAAAAACAAACTCACCTTTGCGTCCACTTCAGTGGATTGCGTCTTTGCGTGAACAAAAACAAATTAAAACTTTGCGTCCACCCCAGTGGATTGCGTCTTTGCGAGAACAAAAACAAATTCACACCTTTGCGTCTTAGCGAGATTTACAAAAAAACAAACCAAATTATGAACAAACTCCTTTTTCTATTTTTTTTTATTTGCACACTAAGTTTTGCTCAATCACAAAAAAAAACAACTAAACAAAATGCAACAAGTCTCAACTGCGATTTAGGTTCTCAAAAATTAGCGCAAAAAAAATACGCCGAAGCAATCAAAGAATTAGATAAATGTTTAGCTGTAGAAAAGGATAATTTTTTAGCCTACATAGATAGAGGAAAAGCTAAATTAGAATTGAACAAAAACGAAGAAGCATTAAAAGATTTTACAAAAGCTATTCAATTGAACAAAGACTATTTTCAAGCAGCTGTTTTGATGGCACAAGCCAACGAGAAAATGAAAAAGTACAAAGATGCAATGGAAAATTATTCCATGGCACTAAAAATAAATCCGCAAAATTCTGAGAGTTTTGTTGGTAGAGGATTATTGTTGGAACAAGAAAACAAACTGGAAGATGCTTTAAAAGATTTTGAGGTAGTTATTGCAAAAAACAATAACAACTACAAGGCATTTTGGGGCAAAGGAAAAGTATTAGAAAAACAAAATAAAACTAACGAAGCAATTGAGCAATTTCATAAGGCAATAAATATTACAAAAGTAGACCCTGAAGTTTTTTACAGCAGGGCAAAAAGTTATGCTAAGGCCAACAAGCAAAAAGAAGCTATAGTAGATTTTACAAAAGTTATAGAGCTTAAAAAACAAGACGAGGAAGTGTATATCGCAAAAGCAAAATCGTGTTTAACCATTGGCAATACCGACGAACTAATTAGAGATTTTTCTTATCCAATTGATTTTAAAAAATCTAAAAATACCGAAATATATTTTTTGAGAGCTCAAGCATATTTTATCAAAAATGATTGGGGTGCAGCGGCAAAAGATTATGGAAAATGTATTACAATAAATCCAAAACTAGATGCTGCTTATGTGGAGAGAGGAAAATGTTATTTTTTAATGGGCAAAGCAAAATTTCAACTCTCGTGGATGGATTTTACAAAAGCCACACAACTTAATGATAAAAACGAAGAAGCCTTTTTTGGTGCTGGTAAATTATCTTTTGAACTTAATAAATTTCAAGAAGGAATTGATTACTTGAGCAAGGCAATTGCATTAAAAAACAGTGGAGAAACCTATTATTTAAGAAGTAAATGTTTCTATAAACTTAATAAAACAAAAGAATGTTGTTCCGATTTGCAAAAGGCTTCTCAATTAGGCGTAAAGGATGCGGAAAAGGATTCAAACACTGTATGCAAATAATTATAACCTACTACAGATTCATGCATTTTACAGAATAGTTTTAGTAACGTAAGTTTACAATCAAATCGTTACTTCAAAAAAGTATTAATCTATTGAACCTGATAAATTTAAGAAATTTGCATTTGTTAAATAATCGTCTTATTTTTAACAAAATATTTTCGTTATGAAAAGACTTTTCCTACTGGTTATTTTAATTACAATCTCATTTTATTCCTACTCTCAAAATGATTGCATAGGCACAATGACATTTACAGTTAGTGATCCACCACAAGGAGGATACTTGCCCGGAACCGTTGTAACATACTGCGTAACCGCTGATGATTGGGATACAAGTTTAGGTGGAAATTGGATGGAAGGTTTTAATATTTCTTTAGGACCAGGTTGGTTGCCAGGTTCTGTTACTCCCATAACTACTCCTACATCAATTAGCGGCACTGGCCAATGGATTTGGGTGGGTAATACATTCACCAATCCCAACCCACCAAATGGTGGAGGGCCTGCAAATTTTGGTCCCGGTTTTTTTGTAGATTACAATAACAATGGCACAACAGTAGACGATTGGGGCGATTTTGGCACCGGACCTTGGACAATTTGTTTTTCTGTTATTGTTGGAAACAATGTTGGTGCATCCTTATCACTTGGAGTATCTGCTGTTAGTGATGGGTATGCTGGAAGTTATACACAACCCGGCTGCGACGGGCTTTACCCGTTTGATGTTTCTCCAGTTACAGACGTAGTTTTAGGATGTGCAATAGGTAATGTTGTTGCACAACAAAATGTAAATTGTTTTGGTCAGGCAAATGGAAGCTTTACGGTAGGTGCTTCTAGTGGGGTTACACCATATACCTTTACGCTTAATGGAATTACGAACTCAACAGGTAATTTCACAAATTTAACCGCTCAAACCTATGCCGTTGTTATAACTGATGCTACAGCTTGTACTTCTACTTTTAATGTAATTGTTACTGAGCCTACAGAATTAGAAATAACTGTGCCTGTGGTAACTAATCTTACCTGCAATGGAAACAACTCCGGAGAAGTTTCCACAACTGCAAGTGGAGGTACCACGCCATATACATACAATCTAAATTTTTTTACAAACACTACTGGATCTTTTACAAACTTACCCGCCAATAATTATATTTTAAATGTTGTTGATGCCAATGGTTGCGTTGTAAGTGACTTACTTCCAGTAACAGAACCTTCAGCAATAATTCCTTCGTTAACATCTATTGATAGTATGTTATGCAGCAACGAATTGGAGGCAAACTTTTCTATTTCTGCAGTTGGTGGTATTTTACCTTATACGTACTCTTCAATTCCATTTGCATTGAATGCCGGCGGAAATTTTGTTGCTACAGCAGGAGGTACATACGATGTAACGGTTACAGATGCAAGCAGCTGCACATCAAATATTATTGTTAACGTTTTTCAGGTTCCCGTTCCATTTAATATTATTGTTGACACAGTTAAGCAAATTAGATGTTTTGGAGACAATAACGGCGAAATAATAATTATTCCCGTTGGAGGTCTTCCCCCGTATACATTTACTTGTGCTCAAAATTCTGCATTAAATAATTCTACGGGTCAATTTACCAATTTAGGACCTGGTCAATATACAATTACATGTAAAGATTCCTATGGATGTTCTTTTACTGTAGATGAAACAATAATTGAAATAAACGCACCCCTCTCTGCAACAATTATTAGTCAATCACCAGTAATTTGTTTTGGAGATTCTACAGGAAGATTAACTGTGCTTGCAACAGGCGGAACTGCCCCTTATGATTTTGCAAATTGCTGTTTAAACATCAACACCAATCCGGCCTTTTTTGTGGATGTTTTTGCAGGCCCTGACACTGTTTTAGTAGTAGATGCCAACGGATGTTTTGTTAACATACCTTACGTGATGGTAGGTCCAACTATTCCATTAACAATAGATACCTTGTTTTTTCAAAATGTATTGTGCTTACCCAGCCAAGATGGAACAATTTCGATGGATGTAATTGGTGGTTGGCCAATAAACGGAATAGTATATAATTTTGATTTGTATGAACAACAACCCGATGCAACGTATTCTAATATTTTATCAAACCAAACAGGCGTGTTTGGGAACTTGGGAGAGGGAGCCTATTATGTTGTAGTAACTGATGAATTGGGCTGTTCAGATTCTCTTGTATATGATATTACAAGTCCGGATTTTGAATTGAGCGGAAATGTAATTGTACATACAGATAATATTTGTTTTGGTGGAAACACAGGAAGAATATTTTTTGAGGCAACAGGCGGAATGCCGCCCTATTCTTATTTTGTAAACGGAGTACCATCCACCACAACCGATTTGTTAAACCTTACTGCAGGTTCATATAGCATTACCATTGTTGATGAAAATGGATGTCAGTTTAATATTTTAGAAAGCATTACTGAACCACCATTTTACCAATTAAATTTTACCACCATTGGTGAGGTAGATTGCTTTGGAGATTGCACAGGCACAGTGCAACTTAATGCCATAGGCGGAACACCGGGATATGTATATTCTATAGATGGATTTACCGCCAACAACACCGGATTTTTTACCAACTTATGTGGCGGAACCTTCACAGCTACCGTAACAGATACCATGGGCTGCGTATATACAAATAGCTCAAGTGTAAATCAGCCGGCAGCACCATTAGATGCATTGTTATTGGTAAACGACCCCGTAACATGTTTTGGAGGAAGTGATGGAGAGTTTTATATACAAGCAGTTGGTGGCACAGCAAATTACAGTTATACAATTGTAGGACAAACAACAGCCATTACGCAAACCAACAACTTTGGTGTGTTTTTAGATTTGCCTGCCGATGATTACGATGTAACCATCACAGATTCAAACAACTGTATAAAATTACAAACAGTAACAATAGCACAACCAAGCAATCCATTGCAGCTAACGGTTTCGGGAATTACGGCAGTAAAATGTTTTGGAGATACCACCGGTAGAATTTGTTTTGATTTAAGTGGAGGAACAGCCCCTTATTATTACAGTTGCTCAGATAACGTATTAATACAGCCCGAAGGAAATTTAGGAAACAACAATACCTGTTATTGGGGCTTAAATGCTGGAGCCTATACCATTTTAATAACAGATGCAAACGGCTGTACCATTACCACTCAAGGCACAGTAACACAGCCAGCAGCAGCACTTACAGCAAGTGCAACACTAAATAATGTATCTTGTTTTGGCGGAAGCAATGGCACCGCTGCAATATCTGCAAACGGAGGAACAGGAGCATACAGTTATGCCATAAATACCAATATGTTTGCCTACAACAGCATATTTGTATACAACAATCTATCAGCCGGAGATTATGAAGTAATTGTAAGAGACGATAATTTATGTACAGTTTCAGCTCCGTTTAGCATCACACAACCCAACTTACCTTTGGCATCAGATGTATTAAATGTAGTTCCACTAAAATGCAATGGCGATTCCACAGCATGCGTAACAGTGGCAGCAATTGCTACAACAGGATCGGTGCCTTATACCTATACTTACAATGGCGTAACAAATACCACAGGGTTGTTTTGCAATTTTGCAGCAGGCAACTATTCAATAGTAGTTACAGATGCAAATAATTGTACCATCGTACAGCCAATAAACGTTCCAAATCCACCACAAATAGAGGCAGGATTTGATTATGTAAGAAACGTAAGTTGTTTTGGCGGCAACGATGGAGTTCTTGGAGCCTATGCTACCGGAGGAACGCCAGGCTTATCTCCTAACTATTACTACCAATGGTTAGGACTAACGGTTCAGGCCGACTCTGCCACAGGATTATCTGCCACAACTTATTGTGTGGTAGTAAAAGATAGTTTAGGTTGCGTAGATACTGCATGTGCAACACTTACTGAACCAGAAGAACTACTAACCATAGGAGTAGGAATAACCGATATATGTATTGGAGATTCAACAGTTCTAACAGTAAATGCCACAGGAGGCACACCAAACTATACGTTTAACTGGTATCCAAATGGAATAACACAAACACCACCACTGCAAGGCACACCAATATCTGTCGACCCAAGCACCACCACCTATTATTTAGTGGATGTAACGGATGCAAGAAATTGTAAATCGCAAAAAGATACATTAAATGTGGTTGTGCATCCATTGCCAACAGCAGCATTTGTGATAGATAAACCAATAGGCTGCGAAGGAATGTGTGCCCAATTCAGAGATATTTCATTAATCTCAACCACAACAAATGATGTGCTTACCAATTGGTATTGGTATTATGGCGACAATACATTTGAATCGGTATTTAATCCAAGTCACTGCTACGCCAATGCAGGTAGTTACACGGTGCGAATGATCGTTCAAACCAATTACGGCTGCAAGGATACAGTAATAGTACCAAATGCCATATTAACTCATCCTAACCCAAATCCGGAGTTTTCTTACGGACCACAACCTACCACATTATTGGAACCAGAAGTTAGTTTTTCTCCGGTGTTGGTAGAAGGCAATTTATACAAATGGGATTTTGGTGATGGAGCAAACTCCAACCAAATAAGTCCGGTACATTTGTATGGCGACACAGGCACATATTGTGTAACACTAACTCAAACATCCATCAACGGATGTATAGACTCTACCATAAATTGTGTGAGAATAGAGCCAGATGTAACTTTGTATGTTCCAAAAACATTTTCACCTAACGGCGATAATATCAACGACTATTTTCACCCGCTTGGTCAATACATAGCTGAATATTCAATAGAAATATTTGATAGATGGGGCAAATCAGTATTTGCAGGAGCAAGTATTACAGATAAGTGGGACGGTAAACTAAATGGAAGTGAGTTGGCACAAGGAACCTATACATGGTATATAAAAGCTACAGATTCTTTAGGCAAGAAAATTAGAAAAACCGGAATAGTAAGTTTAATTAGGTAGTTTCTTTCACTAAAGTAATAAAATGAAACAGTCTAAAATTTATTGATTAAATTTTAAAAAATTGCAAAAAAAAATCTCGGGAAGTCCGAGATTTTTTTTTGATTACGTTTTACTATTAATTGTTTAGCATTATTGGCATTACTAGCATCAAAATATCTTCTGATGAATCATCTTTGCCTTCTGGCAATAATATTCCGGCCCTATTTGGAGCACTCATTTCGATGGTAATATTTTCTGAATCTAAATTTGCTAGCATTTCAATTAGAAATTTTGCGTTAAAACCTATCTCCATATCTTCTCCTGTATATTGGCATGTTAAACGCTCAATTGCAGCATTATTAAAATCGTAGTCTTCAGCAGAAATAGAAAGTTCTGAACCAGAAATTTTAAGTCGTATTTGGTAGGTGCTTTTATTAGAAAACAAAGAAACACGCTTTACTGTATTTAACAACAATTGCCTATCAACTACTAATTTATTTGGATTGTTGGTAGGGATTACGGCCTCGTAGTTTGGGTATTTACCATCTACTAATCTACTCACTACTCTTGTTTCGCCAAATGAGAAAAATACATTTGAACTGTTGTACTTCATGGATACATCAGTATCTAGCGACAATAAAGTATTTTTTAAAAAGTTCATTGGTTTTTTTGGAACAATAAACGAAGCTTCGTTTTCGGATTTTAAATCAGCTCTCCTATACCTCACAAGTTTGTGTGCATCTGTAGCAACAAACGTAACGTTTTCTGGACTAAACTGAAAAAATATACCATTCATTTGTGGCCTCATATCATCGTTTCCGGTTGCAAAAATTGTTTTTGAAATTGCATTTCCTAGCACTTGCGAGTGAACAGTAATATTTTGACCATCCGTAACCTCTTGCATCTTAGGAAACTCAGCACCATCAAACCCTGTTAATTTGTATTTTCCTTCTCCTGCAGAAATATCAATACCATAATTTTCTGTGTCGGCAGCAAATGAAAGCGGCAATTCTGGAAATGACTTAACAATGTCTATCAGCATTTTTGCAGGAATAGCTATTGTTCCATCGCTATCAGCTTTTACAGCAACGTTTATAGACATGGTGGTTTCTAAATCTGAGGCAGAAACGGTTAGTATTCCATCTTTTAAATCAAACAAAAAATTATCTAAAATTGGAAGTACATTGGATGAGTTTAACACCGCTCCTAGTTGTTGTAAATTTCTTACAAGTGTTGTGCTGGAAACTATAAATTTCATTGTGTAGGGTTTTTAATTCTTCAACTGCAAATATATAACCTTGATTTATGTTTATTATTATCTCTCTATTTATTTGTTAACAATAGATTTTTTATTTTTTATAAAGGTCTCAATTGGTAAAGTAACTTTATCAAATACAAAATACTGACAGATGTAAAAATCCTTGTAATTATCGTCAAAACAAGCATACAGTTTATCTACATCATATTGTATGTTGTTGCCTGCAAAATCTTGTTTTGAGCCACCTGCAGGAACAGCAAACAGCGAAACCTTTCTATTATTATTAGCAGAGTAAACAAAAATATTTGCAAGTGGCTTCTTTAGGGCTGAATCTTTTTTACTCTCTCGTATGGTGGTAGCTTCAAATTCATAGTGAACATTAAGCAGGTTTTGAAGATATGAGTTTACCTGAACGGTATCGAATGAAGCAATGTTTTGAGTTTTGGGAAAATTGCTAAGTGAAACATCTCTTTTCTCCTTGTTGTTTAATTGCGGCTTAAGTTCTATTTGAAATGAGTTTAGTGGATTAACAATATCTTGCATCACTACTTTTTGAAGTTCTTTAAACTTTACAGAAAATATTTTAGAATCTTTCCATTGCTCTTCATCTGTAAAGAATCGTGTTGATAAATATCCTTCAAATCCAGGAATCTCCACAATGTATGGCTTAGACGATCCTTCAATCATCATATAGGTTCCATCGTACTCCATAGTAGGGCCACCTACATATATCGTTTTAATTAAATCTGATTTATTATACACCTCTACTTTTGTTGCTGAGCTTGCAAGTGCTTTTATTATATTATTAAAACTTGCTCTACCCACTGGAGCTTTTACTTTTAGGGAAGCCAGTGTGGATAAAACATTTTCTATTGCATCTTTTCTAACTCTATATTTATTGTTTACTTTCCACTCATTATCTGCTTGTTTTTCAAGTACTACACTTCCAGTTCCAGATTTATTGGCTAAAAATATTTTTGTTACAATAGACGTGTCTTTGATTGCGAAATCTGTGAGGTCTTTTTTTGAAAACTTTTGAGTTTTTAATAGATATACAACAACAGCAACAACTATCAATGCCACAAGAAGTATTAATGGTGTCTTGTTTTTCATTGGATTTACAACAAGTCTTGGATAATTTTTTCTACAGACACTCCTTCTGCTTCTGCTTTATAATTTCTGATAATTCTGTGACGCAAAACGCCTGTAGCAACAGCTCTAACATCTTCAATATCAGGAGAAAATTTACCCATTACCAAGGCATGAGACTTTGCACCAATTAATAAGTATTGCGAAGCTCTTGGACCAGCACCCCAACTAACATAATCGTTTACAAATTTTGGTGCATGTGGTTGACCGGGCCTTGTTTTTACAGCTAGTTTTACAGCATATTCTAACACATTATCAGCAACTGGAATCTTTCTTACTAAATTTTGAAAGTAAATAATCTCATCAGCATTTAGAACTTTTTCTAAGTTTACCTTTTTATCCGAAGTTGTTGCTTTTACAATGTTTAATTCTTGTTCATATGTTGGATAGTCCAATAAAACGTTAAACATAAACCTATCTAATTGTGCTTCTGGCAATGGATAGGTTCCTTCTTGTTCAATAGGGTTTTGAGTTGCTAAAACAAAAAACGGATTTCCTAGGGGATAGCGTTTACCTCCGTAGGTTACAATTTTTTCTTGCATTGCTTCCAACAATGCGGCTTGAGTTTTGGGAGGAGTTCTATTTATTTCATCTGCCAAAACAATGTTTGCAAACAAAGGTCCTTTTATAAATTTAAACTCTCGTTTATCGTCTAATATTTCTGAACCAATTATATCACTTGGCATCAAATCAGGAGTAAATTGAATTCTGCTAAAATCCAAGCCTAACACATCGGCTATAGTATTTACCAATAAAGTTTTTGCCAATCCTGGAACACCTACTAAAAGGCAGTGTCCACGACCAAAAATTGAAATAAGAACATCTTTTACAATTAAATCTTGACCAACGATTACTTTTCCAACTTCGGTAGTTAGTTTTTTATATTTTTCTCCAAAAGCTTCTACTGCTTGAGCATCATTTTGATAGTTTTCCATTATTTATTGTTGTTTTTCTTTATCAAACCAAGTGTTTCTAAATTGGCAACCCATATATTCTTCGGTTATTTTTATGTACGATTGCTTTCTTTTTTTGTTTATCCAAGTATTAACTGCTTTTGCTTGTTTTTGTTGTAAAGCTATATTCTGTAATCTTTGATAATCGTCTTTTAAATTTGCTCTGTGTGGCTCCGATTTAGATTTAATTTTAAGAAGCTTAAAGGCAGGTTTATTGTCGCTACCAGCTTGCTTGGTTACGTCCGAAACTTCTCCTAGTTTAAGTTTATCCAAAATAAAAAACAATCCGGGTTCGATTTCAGCTACATCAAATTTTGTTGTTCCGGTAGCTGGGTTAATTAATAATCCTCCATTTAGTTTTGTTTCCTCGTCTTTAGAAAATTTTAAGGCTGCCTCTTCAAAAGAAATGGTACCTAAAACAATTTGATTTCTTATACTGTCTAATTCTAATTGAGTTTTTTTTATGTCGGTTGAAGAAAATTTGGGACTTATAAGAATATGCCTTACATTAATCATTTCGCCTCTACGTTTGATGAGTTGAATAATATGAAACCCAAACTGGCTTTCAACAATTCTAGAAATTTCTTTCCCTTTTAAATTAAATGCTTCGGCTGCAAATTCTGGCACCAAATCGTTTCTACCAACAAAACCAAGTTCTCCTCCCCTTTTGGCAGATTCTGTATCTTCGGAATACAAAACAGCAAGAGTTGCAAAATCCTCTCCATCAACTATTCTATCTCTGATTTTTCTTATTTTTTCTCTTACAATATTTTTTTCATCTTCATTTACTTCAATTTTCTTAACTATTTGTGCAATTTCCATTTCTGCGTTTAAAAGCGGCAAACTGTCAACAGAAAAACTATTAAACATTGTGCGTACTTCAGAAGGAGTAACTTTTACATCAGCTGTTATTCCTTGTTGAACTTGCCTAGCTAATAGCATTTCTCTAACGTCTTCTTTAAAATCTTCTTTTAGCTGCGCTATTGATTTACCATAGTATTCTTCTAATTTTTCTTCAGAACCTACTTGTGCAACATAATACCTCATTCTTTGATCCAGTTCTTGTTGCACTTGTTTTTCGGGAATTTCAATAGAATCTACTTCTGCTTGATGCACCAATAATTTTGTAAAAAGCAACTCTTCTAACACCGCACATTTTGGTGGTGGTGTTTCGCCGGATGACAGTGCTTGGCTGTACTGATTTTCTATATCTGATGCTAAAATTAAATTTTTACCAACCACAGCAGCCACCTTATCCACAATAATTCCCTTAGGTTTGGGCAAATCTTGAGCCTGCGAATTGCTAAAAAAAACAACAATCAACAGAAGAAAAATTTTACTTTGTTTCAAAAATCTTAATGTCATTTTTTTCTAATGCTTGGTTTAACAAATCTTTTTTTAGCTGCTCAATTAATTTTACTTTTCTTTTGTTTAAAACAATTGCTTTGATGTTTGCAGATTCTAAAGATAAGGGAGATTTACCATCTTTTATTTTAAATCCTTTGATGTTAACAAAATAGATGTTTTCTTTAACTTTTAATTCAATGTTTCGGCTGTTCTGCAAAAATAAATCTTCGTTGTAGTATTCAAAAGGAATTTCTTTTTTGAGATCGTTAAAAAAAAGCCATTTGTCGTCGTCTAAAAAATAATTTGTTGCGTACTTGGTACAATAATTTTGAATTGAATTCTTGGTTTTAGAATTGTCTTTAAAAAATGATTTTCTAAATTCATTTATACCCGGGGCATTGCTTGGAATTTTTGCATACCAAACTCTGCAAATATTTTCTTTTAGCTGAAAATCATTTGGATGAGCTTCGTAATATTTTTCAATTTCTTTTTCA
>CAIMMJ010000405.1 GCA_903842515.1 uncultured Bacteroidota bacterium
GACAATGCACTTTCTGAAGGGAATGTATCAGCGTCGAAAAACAAAATGACACTTAAAGATATAAGAATCCCTTTAACCAAGGTTAATAAATTATCTAAGACTGCAAAACCATCTGCCGTAACTGCACAAACATTTTTAGAAGAGCTTAAAAGATATTTAAAAAAGTTTGAAATTAATTCTACAGTGGAACCCGGAAAACTTGGCCTTGCTACACTTGTAATTGGAACTACTCCAGAATAAATTTTTTAAAATGAAAACACTTTTAAGTTTTATTTTGCTTTTTTTGAGTTTTGTATCAAATGCACAAAATTCACTTAGCAAAAGCGATGACATCGCTAGAATTGTATTAAATACCTATGTACCTGCAGATGCCAACATTAAACCTGCAGCTCAAAAATTGTTTGAATCTAAATTAAATGCAATAGTTGCTGCCAATGGTATGGGTGGATCTGGAGCATCACAAAGATTTTTGATTAGTGGTCAAATAAATGAGTTGTCTAAAAACATCATTGTTGGCCCT
The DNA here is from genome assembly GCA_903842515.1 of uncultured Bacteroidota bacterium. Lineage (GTDB taxonomy): Bacteria > Bacteroidota > Bacteroidia > UBA4408 > UBA4408 > CAIMMJ01. Next base: position 521 of record CAIMMJ010000405.1, read on the forward strand.
CCAGATCAAATTATACTTGAGCTTGAAGTCAACCTAATCATAGGCGATGGCGTGGACGGTACTATTTTTGCAACAGAGGCTATCAATATTAAGGCTATTGGTGATAATGAAACCAAAGCTTATATAGATGCATTAAAAAAAATAAAAACCTCCGATAAAAATATTTTAGCTTTTATTGAAAAGGGTAAAAGTAAGATTATAGAATATTATAATTCTAAATGTGATTTTATTCTTAAACAGGCTAGCGCACTATCTGATCAAAAATCATATGATAATGCCTTATATGTATTGGCAGATGTCCCAGAAGTTTGTAAAACATGTTATGACGACGCTATGGAACTTGGAGTTAAAATTTATAAAGCAAAAGCCGAGAATGATTGCCAATTAAATATTAGTAAAGCCAAGGCACTAATTGCACAAAATAATTGGGATGAAGCGGCTAACTATATTTCTAATTATACTCCAGATATGAGTTGTTATGCGGAAATTAAGGGCATGCTGCAAAATATCCAAGACCATCGATGTGAGGTTTCACTTGGCAAAGCCAAAGGTGCTTGGGCGTCTAAGGACATAGAAACGACAAGCACTTACTTGGCAGAAATTCCAACAGACTCAAAGTGTAATCAAGAAGCTCAAAAAGTTGCAAATGAAGTTAGGGCATGGGCAAAAGAAAAAGATGGCAGAGAGTGGAAATTAACTTTAAAAGTTCAACAAGACGAAGTGGATATTCGTAAAAGAGCAATTTCTGCTGCTAGGGATATTGGTGTAGCTTATGGAAATAATCAGCCAAAGGTTGTTTACAATACCAGGGTAATAAGAACATGGTATCACTAGTTTTTTGAAAATTTAAAATTAACTTGATGAAAAAAGTACTTACGATTATATCCATATTCCTTGCATCTCAAACAATAGGACAACAAATATTTGTTGATGGTCAATCAGCAACGAGGAAGTTTATTGGTATTGAACCCCAGTTCAATTTTTTTAGAGATTGGAGTACCCAGGCAGAGTTTAAATCTGGAATTGGAGAATATGTGCACTTCTTCCCTGTTGAATTAAAAAATTTAAGAACGGGAGAAAAACTAAATGCGTTGCAATTAGAAATGATGGTAAAAACTGCTGATCCTTCCGCTTCTATTGGAGGCTTTGGAATGAGGAAAAAAGACGAAACTACTTCTTTTGCCTATATTGGATTAGATGAGGTAAATGATTTTATAAGTTTTTTAGAAAAAAATGTGGTACCAAATCTAGGACTATCATTAAGTAATAAGTCTAGTGAGTTTATTTTTAAAGCAAAAGAAATGGTATTCTATTATACTGTAGTAGAAAAAGAAAAAAGAATTTCTATTAGTATTCCCGTAATTGACGAAAACACACA
>CAIMMJ010000406.1 GCA_903842515.1 uncultured Bacteroidota bacterium
TCTTTGTCAACACCGGTGTTTGCTTGTGCAATAACCAAATTTGTTTCTTGTTCTGCAGTTAAATAAATAACCTCTCCAGAAGAATCTAATTTGCTGTTGTTTACCTTTACGTAAGGAGTTTCTATGAAACCAAGTTTATTTACTTTAGCAAACACACACAAAGAAGAAATCAAACCAATGTTTGGACCTTCTGGCGTTTCAATAGTACACAATCTTCCATAGTGGGTATAGTGAACGTCTCTTACTTCAAATCCTGCTCTTTCTCTTGATAAACCGCCTGGCCCTAGTGCCGAAAGTCTTCTTTTGTGAGTAATTTCTGCCAATGGATTTGTTTGATCCATGAATTGAGAAAGCTGATTAGTTCCAAAGAAGGAATTAATTACTGAAGAAAGAGTTTTTGCATTAATCAAATCAGTTGGAGTAAAAACCTCATTGTCTCTAACGTTCATTCTCTCTCTGATGGTTCTTGCCATTCTTGAAAGACCAACACCAAACTGAGCGTACAATTGCTCACCAACAGTTTTTACCCTTCTGTTACTTAAGTGGTCAATATCATCTACCTCTGCTTTTGAGTTTATAAGCTCAATAAGGTATTTAATGATGGCAATAATATCTTCCTTAGTAAGAACTTTTACGTCCTCAGGAGTATTTCTATTTAATTTTTTATTGATTCTGTATCTACCTACTTCGCCAAGGTCGTAACGTTTGTCTGAGAAAAATAATTTTTCAATAATTCCTCTTGCAGTTTCCTCGTCTGGTGGCTCGGCATTTCTTAATTGACGGTAGATGTGCTCAACAGCTTCTTTCTCTGAGTTAGAAGGGTCTTTTTGCAATGTGTTGTAGATGATTGCATAATCAGCCATGTTGGTATCTTCTCTATTAAGAATGATAGTTTTAATATCATTGTCAATGATCAAATCAACGTGGTCTTTTTCTAGAACTGTTTCTCTGTCAATAAGCACTTCGTTACGTTCAATAGAAACCACTTCGCCGGTAGATTCATCAACAAAGTCTTCTACCCAAGTTTTAAGAACTCTTGCAGCAAGTTTTCTACCGATTGCAGCTTTGATTCCGGTTTTAGTAACCTTCATTTCATCTGCAAGATTAAAAATCTCTAATATGTCCTTGTCGCTTTCAAAGCCAATAGCTCTAAGCAAAGTAGTAACAGGTAATTTCTTTTTTCTATCGATGTATGCATACATAACATTGTTTATGTCTGTAGCAAATTCAATCCAAGAACCTTTAAATGGAATAACTCTAGCGGAATAAAGTTTTGTTCCGTTTGCATGCCTTGTTTGACCAAAGAAAACTCCCGGAGAACGGTGCAATTGCGAAACGATAACCCTTTCGGCACCGTTAATCACAAAAGTTCCTTTTGGTGTCATATATGGTATTGTACCAAGGTAAACATCCTGCACGATGGTTTCAAAATCTTCGTGTTCAGGGTCAGTACAATATAATTTCAATTTTGATTTTAGAGGAACAGAGTATGTTAAGCCTCTTTCTATACACTCTTCGATGGTGTATCTTGGTGGATCTATGAAATAATCCAAAAACTCTAATACAAAGTTATTTCTAGCATCTGTAATAGGAAAGTTTTCTGCAAAAACCTTAAAAAGACCTTCGTCTTGGCGATTTTCGGCAGTAGTTTCTAATTGGAAAAAATCTTGAAAAGATTGTAATTGTATATCCAAAAAATCTGGATAAGGGATGTGTTTTTTTATTTTTGAGAAAGAAATTCTTTCTGCTTTTTTATTTGTTACCAATGCTTATAAAGTTTTTAAAGTTGACAAAGAATGAGTTGAACTAATAAAATAACAAATTGGTTTAGTCTAAAAAGTAGTACTTTTTAGACTAAACCATTTGCAAATGCAAAGCCAACGCTAGGTTGGCAATTGCTTATTTTACTTCTACTTCAGCTCCTGCTTCAGTAAGTTGAGCTTTTAATTGCTCAGCATCTTCTTTGCTAACGCCTTCTTTGATAGGCTTTGGAGCACCATCAACTAAATCTTTAGCTTCTTTTAGTCCAAGACCAGTAAGGTCTTTAACTAATTTTACTACTGCTAATTTGTTTGCGCCACCAGCTTTAAGAATTACATCGAAAGATGTTTTTTCTTCTACTGCTGCTCCGCCCGCAGGGCCGGCTGCTATTGCTACAGCTGCTGCTGCAGGTTCAATACCATATTCATCTTTTAGAATTGTGGCCAATTCGTTAACTTCTTTAACTGTTAGGTTAACTAGTTGTTCAGCAAATGCTTTTAAGTCTGCCATTTTTATTGATTTTTAATTGTTAATTTTTAATTGTTGTTTATTAATTACTCCGGTTTTTCAGAAAGAGTTTTGATAATGCCTGCAAGTTTTCCGCCGCTTGATTTAAGAGCAGAAATAACATTTTTAGCAGGTGATTGAAGAAGACCTATAACATCTCCGATAACTTCGTTTTTAGACTTAATTGAAGCTAAAACATCAACTTGGTTATCACCGATATAGATAGATTCTTGAACATAAGCACCTTTTAAAGCAGGTTTAGTATCTTTATCTTTTCTAAATTCTTTTATTACACGTGCCGGCACGTTTGCAGATTCGCAGAACATTACAGCGGTTGTACCTTTAAGGCAACCGTAAAGTTCGCTAAAATCTTTACCAGATCTTTCAAATGCCTTTTCTAGTAGTGTGTTTTTTACTACTTTTAATTGAATTGCATTTTGAAAGCACTTTCTTCTAAGTTGATTTACTTTTTCAACTGTGAGGGAGGAAGTGTCGGTAAGGTAGAAATTGCTATTATTAGCAATGGTTTCTACCAGTGAGTTAATTGCTAATTCTTTTTCTTCTCTTTTCATCGCTTAAAGCTTTTTTGTGATTAATTAAGCACCCACTGATTTAGGGTCAACTTTTACTCCAGGGCTCATGGTACTAGACATGCTTATTGATTTTACATAAGTACCTTTAGCTGCCGATGGCTTTAGTTTGATGATAGTAGAAATAAGTTCGGCTGCGTTTTCCGAAAGTTTTTGTTGATCAAAAGATGCTTTTCCAATTGAAGCGTGAATGATTCCGGTTTTATCAACTTTGAAGTCGATTTTACCAGCTTTAACTTCTTTCACTGCTTTCCCTACTTCCATCGTAACGGTTCCGGTTTTTGGATTGGGCATTAAGCCTCTTGGTCCTAAAATCTTTCCTAAGGCTCCTACTTTTCCCATTGCACTTGGAACAGTGATGATAACATCAATATCTGTCCAACCGCCCTTGATTTTTTCTATGTACTCATCCAGACCTACAAAGTCAGCACCAGCTTCTTTAGCTTCGGCTTCTTTATCTGGAGTACAAAGAGCTAATACACGAACGGTTTTTCCTGTTCCATGCGGAAGGGTAACAATACCTCTTACCATTTGGTTAGCTTTTCTTGGGTCTACACCCAGTCTTACAGCTACATCAACAGAGGCATCAAATTTTGTGGTTGTAACATTTTTAACCACTTTAGATGCTTCTTGTAAGGGATACGATTTTTCGAGGTCAACCTTTGCAAGTGCAGCTTTCCTGTTTTTGCTCAGTTTTGCCATTTTTCTTGTTATTAATTATTACTTTTTTGTTAGTGGTGAATCGCCTGTTACAGCAATACCCATACTCCTGGCTGTTCCTGCTACCATACTCATGGCAGAATTAATGGTAAAACAATTCATGTCTACCATTTTTTCTTCTGCAATTGTTTTTACTTGATCCCAAGAAATTTGACCAGCCTTTTTTCTGTTAGATTCAGCTGAACCAGATTTAATTTTAGCTACTTCTAGAATTGAAATTGCCACCGGTGGTTTTTTGATGACGAAATCAAATGATTTGTCAGAATAAACCGTGATGATAACTGGCAATACTTTACCTGCTAAATCTTGAGTTCTTGCATTAAACTGCTTGCAAAATTCCATGATATTTACACCCTTTGAACCTAGTGCTGGTCCAATTGGGGGTGAAGGATTAGCAGCTCCGCCTTTTACTTGGAGTTTTACGAATCCTGTTACTTCTTTTGCCATTGTTTAAGTTTATGATTTATATAATAAATTTCTTTTTGCAGTTCATAAGTGGAAGCCTCATGAAAACAATTAGAAAGTTTATCCAATTTCTTTTTCTACTTGCATGTAGCCCAATTCTAATGGTGTTTTTCTTCCAAAAATCTTCACCATTACTTTCAATTTCTTTTTTTCTTCGTTTATTTCTTCAATTACGCCAGAAAAACTATTAAATGGACCATCAATTACTTTTACCATTTCGCCTACTACGTAAGGGTTATTCATTTCTTCGTCTTGAACAGCAAGTTGATCTACTTTTCCTAGAA
>CAIMMJ010000407.1 GCA_903842515.1 uncultured Bacteroidota bacterium
GCATAAATAGAATTAATAGAAAAAAGTGCCAATTAAAATTTCTATTTATAAAAAAAAATAAAAATAGAAGTGCCACTGCACAGTAAAAGAACGAAGACGCCAAAACAAATTGTAAATAATACAAACTCCAAAAAGTACTGTGCTTAATGCTCCCTAAAAGCTTTTGCAGTTGGGTAATGTTAAAAAGCTTTTCGTTATCGGTATTCCAAAAGTAGAGCATTTGATAATCGGTTTCGGACCAATTCATTTTTTGCTTTATTTCTTCTTTATTAGTGAAATATAAGTTGGGATTATCTTGAAGTCTTCCTCTTACAATATTATATTCCATAAATTTCTTCCATTCTTGATTACCCGAAACCAAAGAATTGTTATAAATGAAGACAATTAATGTACATATTAGCAAACATGAAATTCTTTTAAAATTAACTTTTGTAATTTTTGCTATTGCAAACAATAGCATTATCGCCGATAAGAGAATTATTAAGTAATAAAAAACAAAGGACCTAACCAAAAAACACAAGACAAAAAAAACACAAATAATTGCATTGTTTTTTAGCGAATGTTCAGAAAAAACAAAGTACAGAATTGCACTAATTCCAATTAAAAAAGAAGCAACAGTGAAAGTAAAATTTATAAGAAAATAAATACCAAAAGTTAAAAATAAAAAATAAAAGCCAATGATTTTCTGCTGCTTAAACTGCTTTGATTTTAGAATTAAAAAGAGAATTGAGAACCAGGAAACAAAATATACTGCAACAATAAAAATGGAATACCAATTGAGTTGATTAGAAATATTAGCGTACAAATAATTTAAACAAGTACCAATTATAGGAGAAATAAAAATCAACATATTTTCATATTCACCGGTATAAATTCCAGCCGACAGAATCATTAATCCAAAATCGTCTGTTTGGTCCATTTTTGTCGGGAGGAAAAAAATCACCAAAAAAAATAATAAGGTAAAAACGAAAAAATGTAAGTAGTAAAATATTGATGTTGAAATTTCTACGTTGAATTTTTTCATTATTAAATTCCTTGTTTCAACACCCCAGAAAACAACAACAAGTTATCGCTTTGTAACTGTTCGTTGCTCAATCCTTTTTTCGTAATTGATGCCTTTAAAAATTCTTTGCACATATATACCGGGAGTATGAATTTCATTTGGGTCTAATTCTCCGGGCAAAACTAATTCTTCTACTTCTGCAATGGTAATTTTTCCTGCAGTTGCCATTAATGGATTAAAATTTCTTGCTGTTGCTTTGTAAATTAAATTTCCATGAGTATCGCCTTTCCACGCTTTAACTATTGAATAATCTGCCTTAAGCCATGATTCTAACAAGTACATCTTTCCATTAAATTCTCTTACTTCTTTTCCTTGAGCCACTTCTGTACCATAACCTGCAGGGGTAAAAAAAGCAGGAATTCCGGCTCCACCAGCCCTACATCTTTCAGCTAAAGTTCCTTGTGGAATCAATTCAACTTCTAGCTCACCACTAAGCATTTGCCTTTCAAATTCATCGTTTTCGCCAACATACGATGAAATCATTTTTTTAACTTGTTTGTTATTTAATAAAATTCCTAATCCAAAATCATCTACTCCGGCATTATTAGAAATGCAAGTAAGTCCATTAATTTCTCTGTGTTTTGAAAGTTCCGAAATACAATTTTCTGGTATACCACATAAACCAAACCCCCCCACCATTAAGGTCATTCCAGAAGATATTCCTTTTATTGCTTCGGCAGCATTTGCAACAGCTTTATTCATATTTTTATATTCTATTTATTAAGCAAATTTTTTGTTGCAAGTTAGCACAAAAATAAAAAAGTCGTACTATTAGTTGTACACTTGCAATCTATTTCCATCAAAAAATGTTCTGTAGGTTGTGAGTGTTCTGCTTGCCGGCCCCTTAATTATTGACCCATCGGTTAACACAAATTGAGAACCGCAACAAGAATCTACAGCCACCACTTGAGAACTGTTAACATTTACTCTGCATAAATCTTCTACCTTGTAGGTGCAATGTCTATCATAAGCCATAAATTCATCGTTTGACTTTCTATAAATTATAATTCCTCTTGAACCTCCTGTTACATAAATCCAAGCGCCGGGAGCATTTAATTTATTGTATTGTGGATCAGAAAGACTAAAAGAGAAGTTAACTACATAATATGGCACAAGTTCGCTGCTATTTTTTTTACGACATGCAAAACAAAAAATAAGCACTACTAATAGTATAAAATTGCTGTGTTTCAATTTCAAGATTTTCTAAACAAATTTATAAATAATAATTTAAGTAGATTTCTTTGCATAAATTTTATAAAAAAGAAATTTTACACAAAAGAAATTCAAAAAATGAGTAGCTTTAAAATTGAAAAAATACAATGCAAAACCAAGCCATTAAATTATCCTTGCTTTTAGGAAAACTAGAAGAAACAATAGCTGATGAGTTTTATGGAAATTCATTTTGGATTATTGCAGAAACCAGTGATGTAAAAATCTACGAGCAAAAAGGATGGTGTTTTTTAAAGCTGATAGAGAAATCCGGGAACATAACAGTTGCGAAGGTAGATTCTGTAATTTGGAAAAATTCAATAATAAAAAAATTTGAAGAAACCACACTAAAAAGGTTTGATAAAGGCATGGAGTTATTGCTTTTGGTAAGCATAGAATACAGGGCAGCTTATGGCTTATCTTTGCAAGTTCATCAAATAGATGAAAGTTTTACTTTAGGCAACATAGAAAAAAATCGCATAAAAGTAATGGAGACATTAGTGAAGCGATTGCCCGAAAAAGTATGGTGGCAAGATGGAATATTACATTCTGCAAATCATCAAAAAAAGCTACCCTTAGTAATA
>CAIMMJ010000408.1 GCA_903842515.1 uncultured Bacteroidota bacterium
CATTTTCAGAAAACAAAATAAATAACACTCAAAAAAGTTCATTATGAAAAAAGTACTATCACTCCTACTTTCCTTCTTTTTGTCAATAAATTTATTTGCACAACAAATTGCTGCTGCAGCTCCAGCAAAAAGTATATATGACAATCCATTTTTGTATTTTATTATTGCCCTAATTGTAATTTTTGCAATAATAATTACTGTTTTAGCAAATGTATTAAATGCATTAGCAAAAAACGAAGTCAAAAATTTTGGTTCTAAGAATAGCAATGTATCACCTTTGATAATTTTTGCACTGTTGCTCTTACCATCAATTTCGTTTTCTCAGGAGTTAGTTAGTGCTAAAACAGAAACGGCAAGTAGCATTTACATGGGGATACCACCAATGTTGTTTTACATGTTGGCAATTGTATTATTTTTAGAATTGATAATTATTTTTGTTCTAATAAGAGGTATAAACAGCTTTTTCGAAAAAGAAACTAGCTCCTTACAAATTGCTTTCGAAAAAATTGAAAACTATTTTGCTTCTGGATTTTCAAAACAAACTACACATGAAGAAGAACAAGAATTATTAACTGATCACGATTACGATGGCATTAGAGAATTAGACAACGGAATGCCACCCTGGTTAAAATATATGTTTGTAGGAACAATAATTTTTGGAGTATCCTATTTAATAAATTACCATATTATTAGGGGAAGTATGTTGCAAACTGCAGAATATCAAAAAGAACTATCTGATGCAAACATACAAATGGAGGAATTCAGAAAAAAATCAGCCAACAGTGTAGATGAAACAAACGTAAAATTATTTACTGATGCATCTGAACTTTCGGAAGGAAAAAACATCTTTAAAACTAATTGCAGCGCTTGCCACGGACAAAATGGAGAGGGTACTGTAGGGCCAAATTTAACCGACGATTATTGGATACATGGAGGCGACATCCAAAGTATTTTTAAAACAATTAAATATGGTGTTGTAGAAAAAGGAATGAAGGCATGGCAAACAGATATTTCACCTGCTCAAATGGCCTTGGTGGCTAGCTATATAAAATCATTAAAAGGATCAAATCCTGCAAATCCTAAAGAAAAACAAGGAGATTTATTTGTAGAAGGTTCGCAATTAGCTCAATCAGATTCATTAACAGTTTTTAAAAACGATAGCTTAAAAACTACTTCATCAAAATAAAAAAATGAGTGAATTTCAAGAACCGGAAACTTTCCGCGATAGAATGGTTACGGTTGATGAACAAGGCCACAGAAAATGGATTTATCCTACCCAACCAAAAGGTAAATACTACAACTACAGAACATATCTAACGGGGATATATTTAATTGGATTCTTTACTATCCCATTTTTGAAAATTAATGGCGACCCACTTTTTATGATTAATTTGCTTGAAAGGAAATTCATATTCTTTAATGTGATTTTTTGGCCTCAAGATTTTTTTATTTTCATGCTGGCAATGATCACATTTATTGTTTTTGTTGTATTTTTTACTGTTGCATTTGGAAGATTTTTCTGCGGATGGATTTGCCCACAAACTATTTTCATGGAAATGGTTTTCCGAAAAATAGAATATTGGATTGAAGGTGATGCCAACTATCAAAAAAAATTAAATGAAAAAAAATGGGACAAAGAAAAAATAACCAAAAGAAGTGTTAAGTTCTTTTTATTTTTTGTTCTATCCTTTTTGATTGCAAATACTTTTTTGGCTTATATTATAGGAAGTGATGAACTTTTTAAAATTATTACAGAACCCATTAACAGCCACTTGGGAGGATTTATTGCAATTACAATTTTCACACTTGCCTTTTTTGCTGTTTACTCTTTTGCAAGGGAACAAATTTGCACCATCGTATGTCCGTATGGACGTTTGCAAGGAGTAATGTTAGACAAAAATTCTATTGTTGTTGCTTACGATTATGTGAGGGGCGAAGAAAGAGGCAAACTAAAAAAATCTGAAACACGAACAAAAGGCGATTGTGTAGATTGTGGTTTGTGTGTTAGAGTTTGTCCAACTGGTATTGACATAAGAAACGGTACACAACTAGAATGTATAAACTGCACAGCCTGCATGGATGCATGCGATTCTATTATGGACCAAGTTGGTTTTGATAAAGGATTAATAAAGTATGCTTCGGAAAATAATATTTCACAAAAAACAAAACTTACTTACACTACAAGACTCAAAGCTTATACTTTTATTCTAGTAATTTTATTAGGCGTGCTTACTACATTATTAATCACAAGAAAAGACATTGACACAACCGTTCTGAGGGCACAAGGACAATTGTATCAAGAACAACCCAACAACAAAATAAGCAACCTATACACCATACAATTGCTAAACAAAACACACAAAGACATTCCTGTGCAATTGCAGTTAGAGGGAATAAACGGTGAGATAA
>CAIMMJ010000409.1 GCA_903842515.1 uncultured Bacteroidota bacterium
CATTTTGTGGAAAGAGCAAGACTTTCGAGATTAATGGGTTTTTTGGCAAAATGGAAACAAGACAGCGGCGAAGCCATTAACGGAATTGGGGTTGACGATAGAACAGCATTAGCAATTTATTTTAGAAATGGAATTAAGAAAGGAAAAGTTTTTGGAACAGGAGCAGTTACTTTTTTAAATGCAGTTAATAGCAATAATCTTGCTAATTGTAATAATATATTAAGTGCTGAAAACATTAATTACACCCAACTTTTAAATGGCGACAGCTTAAATTTTCCTAATATATATTTTCAAAACGGATATCAAACAATAGCACCTCAATCATACAATAATAATTTCCCGTTTAAAATTGTTTTAAGTGGTGAGAATCTATTTCAGAATAATCAAATTGCAATTCAAAATTATTTGAGTGATGCAATACCTAACGATAGAATTACAATAATTACAGATACAGTATCCCCAAACGTGTTGGCATTTAAAAATTATTTTAATCAGCTAGGCTTTGTTTGCGGGGAACCACTTTTGATAACATCTGCAGGTTTAAACTCTCCCAATTGGAACAATTTGCCTGGAGATAAATTTGTTTTAATTGAAAATGAATTTGATACTCTTTTACATTTTTTTGAAAATCATCCCAGTGGATTAAGCTTGCTTAGTAGACTTTCTCAAAATTCATATTGGGTGGGTGATAATGCTATGTATCCAACATCATTAGTTTTTAAAAACTTTAAAGCAAATTTCCAGGCCTATTACGGTAACATTGAAATTAAAAAAGGACTAGATATATTAAAAGGTATTTCTATATTTCCTTCGGCATTTTCAAATGAAATAGATGTAGAAAATGGAGCAAGTATTTTGCCTTACGCAATGTTAAGAGATACGATTAATAAAGGATTTTATTTAAATGGAAATGTTTGCTTGAGTATTTACCGATTAAATGGTCTAGAAATTTATTTAAAGCACTTAGGTAATTTCCCTTCAGTAATGCTAGAAACCGATGGCCCTGTAAAAAGAAAATTCTCTAATACCACCTCCACTGGCACTGGCATTCCAAGAATGGTTGCAGGATTTGATAACTTGTTTTTTTCTACGTTGTGCAATAACGATTCAATTTTAATTGGTGTTGATGCAAGTGCAAGAAATAAAAAAGAAAATAACAGTATTGATTTATTTCCTAACCCGACAGAAAATAAAATTATTGTTGAAATAAATGAATTAAATCAGAATATCGAAATTTTTGATGTTACAGGTAGTTTGCAGTTTGCAACAAAAAATACTCAATTAAAAACCGAAGTAGATGTAAGTCTTTATAGTAATGGAATTTACTTTGTAAAAATTTCTAATGGAAAAAATATTGTTTCTCAAAAATTTATCGTAGCAAAATAATGGAAAGTACCTCTAAAGAAATAAATAAACTTCGCTTAGAATATTCTAAAGAAATTTTAGATGAAAAAATGGTAAATTCAAATCCCATTGTACAATTTGATTTGTGGATGAAAGAGGCTCTAAATGCAGATATTCCCGAGCCTCATGCCATGAATGTATCTACAGTTAGCAAAGAAGGAAAGCCAAGTAGCAGAATTGTATTACTAAGAAATTTTAGTGAAAATGGCTTTGTTTTTTATACCAATTACAACAGTAAAAAGGGAAATGATATTTCTGAAAATAACTGTGCTGCAATTAATTTTTTTTGGCCTCAATTAGAGCGTCAAATAAGAATTGAAGGCAAATTGCAGAAAGTAGATTCTAAAATTTCGGATGAATATTTTGCTTCACGACCTCACGACAGTCAGCTAGGTGCTTGGGCTTCTAATCAAAGCGAAGTTTTGAAGAACAGGCAAGAACTTGAAGAAAAATTTGTAGCCTTAGAAGAAAAATTTGCTGGTAAAAATGTTCCACGTCCTGAGCATTGGGGAGGCTATTGTTTAGTGCCAGATAGTATAGAATTTTGGCAAGGAAGGCCCAGTAGAATTCACGATAGAATTAAATTTACAACAGTAAACAATGAATGGAAAATAGAAAGACTCTCTCCCTAATTTTTCTATCAATTGTTTTAATTTCCTGCAACAAACCAAATTCTTGGGATTGTGCAAAATCATCAGGGAAAATAAGTACAGAAAAAAGAAGCCTAACTAATTTTTTTGCCGTAAAAATTTACAAAAGAATTCACCTTAGATTAATTCAGGATTCTCTGAATTTTTTAGAGATAAAAGCAGGTAAAAATCTTTTGCCGAAAGTATCAACAGAAATTACAAATGATACACTTGTTATTACAAATAAAAACAAATGTAATTTCATGCGAAATTTTACCGATTCAATTATTGTTGTTCTGCATTTTACTTCACTTAATTATCTGCGTTATGAAAGTTCGGGCGACATTATTTCTGTTGGGAAAATAGCATCAAATAAATTTAGCTCAGACACATGGAATGGAAGTGGAAAAATAGATTTAGACCTTAACTGCAATGATGTTTCATTTGCATTTCATACGGGTCCAGGAGATTTAGATTTAAAGGGCAGTGGAAAAAAAATATATTTGTATTGTGCAGGGCAAGGATACTTGAATGCAGAGAAATTTATTTCAGAAGAAGCTCAAATAAACTCAATAGGAAGTGGTGGAATTAAAATTTACTCAACTAAAAGTTTATCAGGTGATATGGGCGGAGAAGCTATGGTGGAGTACTATGGCAATCCTGGAATTGTTGCAGTAAATAATATTGGAAAAGGAAAGTTAATTAAAAAATAATAGGAGCATTAAATGATAAGATGCTATACTTTACTTTTGTTTGAATAAAACAATAAACCATGATGCTAAAAAATTTAAGGCTGCCTTTTTTAATTCTTCTTCTTTTTTGTTTTGCAAATTGGTCTTGCAAAAAAAATGATCCCATTTCTAACTTTAGTTTTAGTGCTGCCTACACATACGCTCCTGTAAAAATTAAATTTCAAAATTTATCCAGTGATGCAACTGAATATGCATGGAGTTTTGGAGATGGAAACACTTCTATTGATGAAAATCCAGAAAATGAATTTACAACCGGAGGACAATATACAGTTACTTTAGTGGCCAAAAATAGCAAGAAGAAATCAAGTTTGATGTCAAAAGAATTTGTGGTGTTGCCTACTCCGCGTTTCTGCACGGTAGAAAGTATTTTATTGGAAGACAGAAAAAATTTAAATGCTACCAAGCAGTATGTTAGTAGCAAGGCGTGACGAACCAACAACACGACAACCGCACGACTGAAAACAATGGTAGTTTTCGTATCATAATCAAATCTAAACGTATCAAAACGTATCATTAATTATTTGCGGTTTCAAATCTTAATCGCATCTTTGCGTATCAAATCGTATCAAAATGGACAACGAAGTATATAATTTTAAACTAAAAATTGATTGGAAGCTGATTAACTTAATCAGTGAAATAGACCGTTTTGATGCAAATTGGACAGCTATTGAACGCAGAGAAGGACAAAGCCTCAAAGAGTTGAAAAGCATTGCTACCGTGCGAAGCGTAGGGGCTTCAAACCGTATTGAAGGCAACAGAATGAGCGATGAAGAAGTTGATGTGTTGCTTCAAAAAATTGATGTTACCAAGCTTACAGACAGAGATTCGCAGGAAGTAGTCGGTTATTTTGAAGTACTGGACTTGATTTCGGAATCTTATGAAAACATCAGCGTTACCGAAAGCCATATCAAAAGTTTACATAATAGTTTGATGAAATACAGTGCCAAAGACGAATGGCATAAAGGCAATTATAAGCTGCATAGTAATGCGGTTGAAGCCTCATTTCCTGACGGCACAAGACAAATCATTTTTCAAACCACCGAAGCGGGATTTGCCACCGAAGATGCCATAAGGGCTTTGCTCAATTGGTATAATTCCGAAACGGAAGTACACACGTTAATCAAAGTAGCGTCTTTTGTCTATGATTTTTTGAGCGTTCACCCATTTCAAGACGGAAACGGCAGGTTAAGCCGTTTGATTTCAACGCTTTTGCTGCTCAAAAACGGATATAAATGGATACAATACGTGAGTTTTGAACACGAAATAGAAAACCGAAAAAACGAATATTATCAGGTGCTTAGAAGTTGTCAGGTACAACGCCCAAACGAAGATGTAACCGTTTGGATACAGTTCTTTTTGAATTGCTTGTCAAATATCCAATCGCAACTGCTGACGAAATTGCAAAAAAATGGAATGGAAACACAGATTTCGCCCAAAGAAAAATCAATTTATTCAATTATTCAAAACCGTCCGAACATCCAGTCGGGAGAAATTGCCGAAAAGTTGGCGATACCTGCACCAACCGTAAAACGCATTTTGTCAGAGTTGCTCAACAAAGGATTAATTGAAAAACAAGGAAGTGGACGCAATGTGAGTTACACGATAAAATAACAATGAAAGTTAATAGAAGCAATGACCCAACAAATATTAAAATCGCCCAGCTACTAACAGCACATTTGCAAAATGGCGGGTTGAAGAGGTACTTGTACGTTCCGTTTTCAATCTTACCTTTGTTGCAAGTCGACAGGGTGAAGTTCCAAATCCGCCAATTCGCAAATCTGCAAAACGTTAGCGTTCATTGGTATAAACACGACAGAAAAAAAAACACTAAATTTGATAGGCGAAACCAGAAAAGCCTATTTAACAGAGTAAGGAAAATAAAAATAAGTAATATGACCAAAAACAAATCAAAACCCATTTTGCTCTTCATAGCAGGACTGCTATGGGCAGGCTTGGTGCAAGCTCAAGAATCTGCCAATTCCTCGGGTGGTAGCGCCACAGGGAGCGGAGGAACTGTTGCTTACAGTGTTGGGCAAGTAGTTTATACCACCAACACAGGTAGCACAGGAAGTTTAGCCCAAGGTGTGCAACATGCCTACGAAATTATCACTGTTGGTATCAAGGAAACAGCACTAAACATTTTGCTGACGGCATTCCCCAACCCGACCAAGGAAAATTTAACCTTGCAAATAAGCAATTACAACAACGAAAAGTTGTCGTATCAATTATTTGACATGCAGGGTAAACAATTAAGCAATGGGCAAATAAGAGCGCAGCAAACACAAATAAATATGAATAGTTTGCCAACAGCTACTTATTTCATAAATGTTGTAAACCAAGAAAACAAAAAAGTTCAATCATTCAAAATCACCAAAAACTAACAAACAATGAAAAAAATCATTACCCTTTTTGCAGTAATCTTAATGACTGCTAGCGTTTTCCTGCCGCAGCAGGCAAGTGCTCAAGCACCAAACAAAATGAGCTATCAAGCAGTTATCAGAAATAGTTCAAATGCACTTGTCACCAACTCTGCTGTTGGAATGAGGATAAGTATTTTGCAGACCTCAGCAACGGGAACAGCTGTTTATGTGGAGACACAAAACTCAACAACCAATGCAAATGGCCTCGCCTCTTTGGAAATTGGCGGTGGTACAGTTTTATCGGGCAATTTTGCAAACATCAACTGGGCCAACGGGCCGTATTTTATTAAAACAGAAACCGACCCAACAGGTGGAACTAGTTACACTATTACAGGTACGAGTCAGTTGTTGAGTGTGCCGTATGCTTTGTATGCAGGCAATGGAGTGCCTTATGGCGGCTCCTCCGGACAGGTATTAACCAATTGCAATGGCATACTCACATGGACTACCGGTGGCCAATGCCCACCCGTGGCCGGCAGCATTACCGCTCTCAACTGCACCACTGCCACCAACAATGGTACACTTACCGCAGGCCTTGTTGCCAGCGGGGTAAGCAGCATTGTACCTTACACAGGCGGTAATGGTGGCACACACAACGGACAAACAGTAACATCAACCGGTGTAACAGGTTTAACCGCTACTCTTGCAGTGGGTACATTTGCCAACGGATCAGGCAGCTTAACCTACACCATTACAGGCACAGCAGCAACAAGCGGCACAGCAAACTTCTCGCTGAACATAGGCGGGCAAAATTGCACTCTGAGCCGCACAGTGAATCCAGGAGGCGGCATAGTGAGCAACCCCGGAGCAGGCGTAACCTTTAATGGCTACATCTACGCAAGTATTGTCTTAGGCAACGGGCAAGAATGGATGGCAGAAAACTTGCGCACCACCACCTACCGCAATGGCGACCCCATACCCAACGTAACCGACCCTAACCAATGGAATGCTTTAACCACCGGTGCTTGGGCACATTACGACAATAACAGCCAATATGAAAACCCTTATGGTAAATTGTATAACTGGTTTGCAGTAAATGATTCTCGCAATGTATGCCCAACAGGTTGGCACGTGCCTTCTGATGCGGAGTGGAGCACATTTATAAATTATTTAGACCCAAATGCAAATGGTGGTAGTAGTACCAATACCGCAGGCGGCAAGATGAAAAGCACCGGAACGCAATACTGGCAAAGCCCTAACCAAAATGCTACGAACGAAAGCGGTTTCTCAGGTCTTCCGGGCGGTAAGCGTTACTACGATGGTACATTCTCCACCATTGGCCTCTTCGGTTACTGGTGGAGTTCTACGGAGAACTATACGGGCAGTGCCTGGTACCGCCTCCTGTCCTTCGACGATGGCAGTGTAGGCAGGGGCACCAACGATAAGAGGAATGGGTTCTCTGTTCGTTGCCTCAGGGATTAATTTATTTGATTCATTTGACAATTTGATTATTTGATAATTTACCGCGAAGCGGTCGATTTTTTTAAAAATGGCTTTATACAGCGATTTACCTGTTTATAAATCTACTTATGACTTGTTACTGGCTATTTTTCGGTTTACGAAAGATTTTGGCAAGGAGTATAAATATACGGTGGGTGAGAGTTTGAAAAAAGAGACCATAGAGCTGCTAACATTAATATACAGAGCCAATGTAAAACGCGATAAACAAGAGGTATTACAAGAAGCTAGAGAGCGTATAGAGGTAATACGCTTGTTTATCCGTTTAATGAAAGATATGCAGCAGATTAGTGTAAAACAGTTTGTGGTATTGCCTACCCCGCGTTTCTGCACGGTAGAAAGTATTTTATTGGAAGACAAAAAAAATTTAAATGCTACCAAGCAGTATGTTATTAAACTAAATAAAATAGAATCAATTCCTACCAATCTTGCAAATACCCAAGAATTGTTTGTTTTTAATACACCTGTTCAAATGGATAACAATGACACTCCTAGAAAAATTGAACTGTGTGAATACCTTGTAACAAATGTGCCACAACAGCCTCAGGTAATAACAACTTTTGTTATTGACAGCAAAAATTTTAATGTATTAAATGATTTTGCAAAACCAGGAACTCCAGAGCAATTTCCCAAAAAAATAACGCTAAAAACTACCAATAATTTTTCTCTTGTGGTAAATTTAAAATGGTTTTGATTTTACAAATATTTTGAAGCTTCTCTCACACTTAAATTACTTAACTCGTTTTTTCTTAAAAATTGAATTACCCAAGCTGGGTTGGTTTTAGAATATTCTCTGAGTACCCATCCAATTGCTTTTTTAATAAAAAATTCTTTGCTGCTTTTTAAATTTAATATGTATTGCTCCAATATAATTGAATTTGTATTTTGTTTGTACTTCAACTGAAACAACAAACTACTGCGTTGCAACCAAATATTATCAGAGTTGTTCCATTGCTTTGTTATTAGGTCTATTTTATTTTTATGTTTTTTAAAATATTCGCCAGCTAAATGTGTGGCTAAAAAATCAACCGTATCCCACCAAGACTTAGTTACAACTAATTCCTCAATCCAAATTATATCATTTTCTTCTAATTCTTTTTTGTATTTATCCAACAAATCCATTGCAACGTACTGAAATTCTCTTTCATTTTTATTCCATAAAATTTTTGAAAAATTTATTGCTTCAGGTTTTTCTGGTAAGTTTTTTTTTGCCAATAATTCTTTACAAATTAACTTTCTTTCGGGAGAAGAAATACCTAAAAATGGAAATAAATTTTTCATGTATTTTTCCATGCCTATTGCTTTTTCTGCATTAGCTTTATTTTTAAAAGCATTAATTATTTCTTCTTGATTCATTTTTTTTAGAGAATTTATAAAGCAAAACTAACAAAGGACATAAATAAATTTAGTAAAAAATCTATTTAGTCCCTAAAATTCTCGTAAACTCAATGAAATTAGTTGACTTGGATTAAGATATACGATTTTAATCTACCGTTTTTCTGTTCAAATTATTAAAAACATAGTATTTTTTCGTAGCGTTTTACGGCATCATTTTATCTGCTTATTTTTATGCAGCAAAATGCGGGGTA
>CAIMMJ010000410.1 GCA_903842515.1 uncultured Bacteroidota bacterium
AAAAAAGCAATAAGAAATATTTTATTGGCACAAAATAGTATAAATGTATCTGCA
Organism: uncultured Bacteroidota bacterium; assembly: GCA_903842515.1. Lineage (GTDB taxonomy): Bacteria > Bacteroidota > Bacteroidia > UBA4408 > UBA4408 > CAIMMJ01. Next base: position 55 of record CAIMMJ010000410.1, read on the forward strand.
CCAAACGACACTATCTATAGTGCCTTTTTATATTTAAAATACCTTGTAGCCAACCAATATTATTTTGTGGTTAATGCAAATGAATTTGAAAATGATTTTAAATTAATTTCAAAAAATTTAAAATATTTTTTGTTGTATGAAATTGTAATTTCAGAAAATAGAAACTTCCAAAAAATATCAGAAAATAAATATGACCAATTGCTTAAGCTAGCACAAGATATATCCCAATACGATTATATAAAATCGCTTTCTACAATTTTTTCAAAAAACAAATCAAATGACATCCTAAAAACGTTAAACTTAAGAGATTCACTTATTGATGATGTTGTCCTAAAAAAATATAAAAAATGTTGCAACGACCAAGTTTACTATTCAACTTTTAAAAACGATGCAGAATTTGAAGAACAAATTAAGCTAGAAAAAATAATTAGTTTAAATGATTTAGGTTGCTATTTTAGAAAAACCAATCAAATAGAAAAATCTGTTAAAAACTTTGAAACTGCTTTGCAAATTCAAAAAAGTGCAAAAAATAAAAAACTGGAAGCTGATCTATTTTTAAATCTTGGTTTAACTTACTCTGTTAAAAAAGAATTTGAAAGTGCAGAAAAATATTACTTTTTAGCCCAAAAAATTTTTGAAGAAACTTCCAATAAATCTAAGATAGCAGAAACACAAAATTTTATTGCAAAAAATCAATTTTTGAATTCGCAAAATAAATATTCTATCAACACGTGTAATAACTCATTAAACATTAGTTTAAATAACAACGATTACAAAAATGCCAGTGAATCTTATCTTGTTTTATCTGAAATTTACTCAGAAGAAAACGACTTTCAGGAATCAAACAAATACTATAAACTTTACTCTGAATACAAAAAATTATTTTCTGACGAACAAATAAAAAAACTAAATCAAATTAGCTCAATAGAAAATCAATTTGAAAATATTGCAACGGAAGCACGGGATCAAATTCAATTGGAAGAGCAAAAAAAGGCAGAATACTTTAAGGCAAAATTAGCTACTGCAAAAAGCGAAAGAGACTTGTTGGAAATGAAACAACAAGCACAACTTAACGAAGCAAAATTAGCTTACAGTAAGCTGGATAAAGAAAAAGCAAATCAAGCCTTAAAACTTATTGAAGAGAAATTAAGATTAAAGAAAATTGAAATTACAGATTTAGAAAACCGTAATAATTTAAATGCATTAAAAACCTCCTATAGCCAAAAACAACTTGAACTTGCCCACAATAAAAATTTCTCGTTCCTACAAAACCAAATAATAAATGAATTAAGGGTTGACGTTATTCGCAGAAATCAAGGACTTTTAAAATTGGGAATTGTTTCGTTAGTTGGTTTATTATTATTGGTAATTATTTTTTTAATAATTGGCATTAGAAATAGAAAAAGAATACAACTTCAGAACTTAAATCTTTCAACGAAAAACGAAGAAATAGAAAGTCAAAGAAATATAATTTTTCATAAAAACAAAGAGATTGTTGACAGCATAAATTATGCTCTAAAAATTCAGTCGGCCTTGCTTCCAAGCGAAGATGAAATGATAGACACTTTAGGAGACGTATATGTATACTTTAAACCAAAAGATATAGTATCTGGAGACTTTTACTGGTATTACGAAACCAACGAATATTTTTTTTACGCAACGGCAGACTGCACCGGACATGGAGTTCCTGGTGGATTTATGAGTATGCTTGGCATCTCCTTATTAAATGAAATAGTAAAAGACAAAAAAATTGAAGAACCTTGTGATATCTTGGATCTTTTGTCGGCTAAAATTGTAGCAGACCTAAAACAAACAGAAGTAAAAAATGCATCAAAAGATGGAATGGATATTTCTTTTTGTAGATTAAATAAACAAAAAACGGAATTAGTATATGCTGGTGCAAACAATGATTTATGGTTAGTTAGAAACAATCAAATTCAGGTTTTTGAATCAGACAGACAGCCCGTTGGTTATCATTTTGGAGAATTAAAACAATTTAACCAACATAAAATTCCATTAAAAAAAGACGATAGAATTTTCACGTTCACAGACGGATTTGCTGATCAATTTGGTGGAAGCAAGGGAAAAAAATTTAAACCCAACAACTTAAAAAATTTAATTCTTTCAACTTACAGTCACCCAATAATTGAACAAAAAACAATCCTTAATCTAACGTTCGAAAATTGGAAAGGTAATTTAGAACAGGTGGATGATATTTTGATCATTGGATTGAGAGTTTAACAAAGAACCAATTTATGCTTTAGAACCAGTTTTATTACTAAATAACTGTTGTATGAACAAAGAAACAAATACATTCCTATTCTAATAGCAATTATTTGTAATCGATGCATTGCTGAATCTATATTAATACACAAGTTTACTAACGCAACGTTTTTGTCAAATTTTTTTTGGTTTAGTCAATAAATTAAAGGGAATTTTTATGATTAGTATTTAACCGAATAAATCAAATAAATTAAATTTTTCATTTGGTTAAAATTTTTATTTACTTTGTATAACAAAACCAATAATTATGAAAAAAAGTTATTTATCTCGCATTTTAGTGATTGTTATCACTAGTTTCTTATTTACGTCTTGCCTAAAAACCGAACACACCGTAAGGGTTAAAAACTCTTATAATGAGGCTTTCACAGATGTTTCTATAAGAGGAACAAGTTACGGTAGAATAGAATCTGGTTCTACAACTAGCTATAAACCTATAGAGGAAGGTAGTTTTACTATTTCAGGTACTACTGTTAGTGGGCAACAATTGAGCGGTTCGGGCTCTGTTACCGGAAAAGGAATACATAAATGGACACTCACTATTACAGCAGCGGGTGGGGTTTCATTAGTAGAAGATTAATAAATTTTATTTTTACTGAATTAACCAAAAAAAGTAATTGTCAGCTAGTTTTCAATTGGCTATGACGTGCTTTTTTTTATTTGCCTTTTTCAAATGGCTCACGTTTGCCCCAAATAGCCCTCGTTTGCAACGAGGGCTTATACAAATTAAATAAATTGCCTATGACCTGGCAAAAGCCAGCAGCAAATTGTAATCGCCTCTATCGGCAGTTTTAACAGCTTTAAGGTAGGCTGTTCTGGTATCTACATCGCTAGAAATATTGGTAGCACCCCAACTAAAAACAGGAAGTTTGTATATTTTTTCGATGATAATATCGGCTATTAAACGGCTATGCCTTCCATTGCCGTTTGCAAAGCAATGAATACTTGCAATGCGGTGCTTGAACCTTAAGGCAATTTCATCGGGCGGATAGGTTTTGTTTTCGTGCCAATACTTAGCATCATCCAGCAGGTATTTAAGTTCGGATGGTATTTGCCATTTGTCAACCCCAATATTCTTGTTGGTTGTTCGGAACTCACCTGCCCATGCCCATACATCGGCATACATCCGCTTATGCACCGTGCGGATAAAGTTTTCGGTAAAAAGCACCTGTGGCTTATCGGAAAGCCCTAATGTCCATTGCACTGCTTGTTCAATATTCTGCTGCTCAAACTCATCTAACTCGCCACGGGTGGCAATGGTAGGAATAAGCAGGCCATCTTTTTCTTCTTCGTCTAAGGGAGTTTGTCCATCTATATAGACTAAATCTAATCCCATAAAATTTTAGGCATTTCGTTTTTAATAGATGAAGCCCTTTCTTCAATGGCTCTTTGGATACGTTTATTAGAATTGCCCTGATCTTCCAGTTTCATGGTATTGGATGTACGCAACACTATTTGAGTGGCCAGTTCCTTTGCTTTGCGGTTAATCAATGCATCCAGTGAGCCATCTTTTGGTACGAAACCATAAACTAGTTCCATATCCAAACCATTGGCAGCATCTCTCAAGGTTTTAAGGGTGATAGACCCGTCTTTTTCCCTGCGTTCAATATCCGCAAGGCTTTGCTTGGTGATGGATATTTTCTTACCCAATTGCTGTAGCGACATGCCTAAAGCAGTTCGTACGGCTTTTATCCAACCAGTAGGTGGAGGGTTAATTTTTTTAATTGAGGCAACAACCAGCATTTTGCTGTTGAGTTGCTGTATCTGTAATGATTTCTTTACCATGATCGTAAGTTTATATACTGACTAAACAAAGGCAAATGTAAGCATATAAACTGACAAAAAAAATAATAATGTAAGTCTATAAACTGACTAATAATTAAATGTAGTAAGGTCATAGACTGACGATATATATTGTAAAGCACTGTATTAATGCATTTTAAATCCGTTGTTTTTGCCCAACCTCTATTCTGATAGGTAACACTCTGGTAGCAGATTTCAGCACATCGTCCACTGCAAGAGCTGAAAGGTTTAATTTTGTGCCGATTTCGGTGGCTTCTTTGAAGGGTTGCAGTAAAGAGTGGAAGTTTTTCTGTAGCTTAAAATGTTAGTTCCTTGTTGCAAACACAGGAGGACTAGTATAGAGAGGCACTAAGCCCTGTTTCACTGGCCTTGCTTCAGTATAGAGCCTACTGAGGACGCTTGCGCAGCGAGGGAAGGGACGCTTAAGGCAGCGAGAGCTTATTCTCAAAAATTTATAAACTAATAATTTTAAGAATTATTACAACCATAAAAATTCGTTCTACTATTCTATTGTTTAACTATTCTCTTTCTATACATTCCATCAATCATTTTTATTTGAAGAGTATATACACCACTTTCCAAAAACATCAATTTGCTTACCATAAATATCAAATAAATAAATTTCAGTTATTTCATTGCTGGTTTCATTTTCAATATTTATTATACCATAATTTGGGTTTGGGTAAATTGAAATCTTATTATCGAGGAATTTATTTTCAAGTTGTCCTGTACTTTGAAAAACTTCAAAAGAATCGGTTGATAAAAAAAAATATCCCGAAGAACAAGAATCAATACTATTCCACTGAATCCTTTTATGTGATATTGTATTAATTCCAATATGCAGTTTCCCCAAATTTATAGTATCTACAAATTCATAAATAGCGGAGTAACCAAAAATTACTCTATCACATGCTTTAATAATTATTTGATTACCATATCTCTCAAAACCAATTCCCACTTTAGTCGCGGCTGCAACATAATATGCTTTAACCACAATTTTAACATTGTCATTTTCGGTAGGAAAATCTGGAATTACTTTTATACTTAAAGTTGGATTGACAGCCTCTGAACTCAAAAATAAAAACTGACTGATAAATAAAAACAGAAATTTAAAAATAGTAAGTCTTGTTATCATTTAATTACAAATTAGTAATTTGTTTTTTTGTTACCTAATTAAGTCCTCAATTTCAACGGGATTTATTTTTTTCTAAATACCAAACTCACTCATCATACCTCTTATATCCAATCTTTTTTCTCTCTCTTTGTTTTTCAATTTGTTTTTCTTTTCCTATCAAATAATTTAAGGCTTCGTAAACATCAGCAAATTGTTTGTTGTACTTTTTCTCAAGATCATTTAGTTTTTCTGAAAGTTCTTTATGGCTTAATGCATATTGCCTTATAAAAACAAAGGCCCTCATTATAGAGATGTTCACTTCTATTGCTTTATCAGAATTTAATATACTTGCTAGCATTGCCACTCCTTGTTCTGTAAATGCAAATGGTAAATACCTAGTTCCGCCTCTTTTTGAGGTCGAAATTTGCGACCTCAAATTTTCAAATTCAGTTTTTGTAAGTTCAAACATAAAATCTTTAGGAAATCTTTTCATATTTCTTTTAACAGATTCCTTTAATCTTTTTGTTTCAACCTCATAAAGCTCTGCCAAATCAAAGTCCAGCATCACTTTTACACCTCTAATTTCTACAATTTTATTTTCTATGATTGCTAATTCCATAAACCATCTAAAAAGTATAGCAAAAACTATTAAATAATTTTGACATTTTTAATTGAAAGCTATCAACTCCGCCGCGAATTAATTACCAATGACTTGTCCTAAAATAGGTTTACACTAAAAAGTGTAAAAAATGGAAAAGAAAATCATTCAAAAAGCAGGTAAATTTTTTACCGAAGAAGACAAACATCAAATGATTCAGGAGCTACTTTCG
>CAIMMJ010000411.1 GCA_903842515.1 uncultured Bacteroidota bacterium
GGATATAGTTACTTGGCAAATGCAGGCGTGGACAGAGTATTTGGTTTTGGTTTACAACAAGCGATTGTATCCTTTGACAAACAGAATTTAATTAGAAACGCCGATTCTATTTTATCAAAATCTCCTAAAGACAAGGATCAAATTATATTCATTGAAAATCATGACATAGACAGGTTTGCATCTATTGAGCCAAATATGGACAAACAGAAAATTGCTGCCTCATTAATGTTGTTAATTGGTGGCATTCCTTCAATTTATTATGGACAGGAGATAGGGATGCTAGGTAAGAATGGCAATTGGGGTGCAACTGACGGCAATGACTTACCTCGTAGGACAGCTTTTAAATGGAATAAGTCCTATGAAGCGAAAGGAATGGCAACCTGGTATAGAAATGTAGTTGCTGGTTGGAATAACACCAATCTTACTGTGAATGATGCAATTTCTTTAGAATCACAAGTTAATGACAAGGGCTCTTTGTTTAATTACTATAAGAAAATGATCCAATTAAAGCAAAGCAATCCTGCTTTGGCCATAGGTAGTTATTCAAATGTGCTAAATAATAATAATAATGTTTATAGCTTTTTAAGAACGTATAAAAATTCAAAAGTACTTGTTGTTGTAAACTTGTCAAATGAAGCACAAAACTCAATGTTTGAACAAGATTATAGCAAAGCGGTTTCAATATACGGTAACACTAAGTTTGAAAACAAAAATTTACAGCTAGCCCCTTATCAAACCTTGGTTTTTAAAATTCCATTCATTTTGCAATAATTTCACAGGTTTATTTGTTCCTTTTTATGATTTTGGAACATTATTCCTTGTTTTTATTGCATATTTTAAATGGCTACAATTTAAATTCATGTATCAATTTAAAAACCCAAACTATGAAAAAAGTATTTTTAGGATTGCTTGTTGCAGCATCATTCGCTGCTTGTACTAGCACCGAAACAAAGACAACTGAAACTGTTGAAGCTACAGCAGCAACTGTTGAACACCTTTACAAACCAACTTATACCGACAACTTTAAGATGGGAGATCAAAAGAATGTAATGTTAGCTGAGCAGTTTCATAAAGTATTGTTTGAAAAAGATTTTAAAGCTGCAGGAGATATGATGTCGGATACTGCAACTATGAATGCTGAAGATGGATCAGTATTAAAAGGGAAGGCTGCAATTATGGAATTTATGGAAAAAAGTTTTGCAGGCGTCACCTTCAAAAACTTCCAAATTGTTGCAATTTTCCCTGTAGTTGGAGAAAATGGCCACGAGTGGGTAGATATCTGGGACGAGGCTGAATTAGTATTTGCTGATGGTAAATCACAAAAATTCCAATGGATGGATGCTTTTAGATTTGAAAACGGTAAAATCGTACACTTTGTAGGATTTGGTAAGGCTGTTAAATAACTTTGTTTTTAAGTAGCGTTTAAGTATAGAAAAATACAAAAAAGGCCCCTAGCGATAGGGGCCTTTTTAATGCAGTAATCAATTACTTATTTAATCTATTAAGGCGTTATGTTCTTGTAAATAGTTTCTAACCAGTCCAAGAAGTTTAATACAATCTTCTTGAATTGGTTTAATTTGACTTCTATCAGTTGAATTTTTAATAGTGCTCAACATACTTAATACAGAAAGGTAATTATTCCAATCAAAATTATTTTTATCCACTAATGTTAGCCCTTCTGGAGCAGCAATAGACGTAATCAATTTATCACCTTTAATTTCAAAACTATCAAATTTGCTTAATTCTTGATAATGCTTATAATTAAATTTAGCGATTGATAATGGATCAAAGTATTTATCAATAAATGCACAGGCCGTGTTTTACTATTAGGTAGCACTCAACTGCTATTACCTTTGTGTACAGAAGCATGGGATGTA
>CAIMMJ010000412.1 GCA_903842515.1 uncultured Bacteroidota bacterium
AAAATATTTTTGGGTAATGCCGATACTTGGAACAAAGTAAGAGGAAGCAAATTTTCCGAAAAAATTAATATTGTTTTCGACAGAATTGGCTCTGCAAATGCTAGGTACATCAAAGAAAAATTTTCTCCAACTAAACCACTGCCTTCAAATTGTTTTGCATTAAAATCAAACCAAGAAGTAATTAAATATGTAGAAGAAAATAAGGGAGCAATGGGCCTTATTAGCATAAACTGGATCAGCGATAGAGACGACCCTAAGGTAGAACGCTTTTTAAAAAATGTACGATTGGTTGCATTGGCAGATTCTGTAGGAAGTGGAGAACACTTTAAACCTTACCAAGCCTATCTAGCACTAAAAAACTATCCTTTGCTACGAAATATGTTGGCTGTTAGCAAAGAAGCAAGAACGGGCCTTGGCACAGGTTTTGTTTCTTTTATTGCCGGCGAAAAAGGACAACGAATGGTATTAAAATCCGGAATGGTTCCAATAAATACTCCAGTAAGAATAATTAGTACAGAATAATAAATAGATTTTTAAATTTTATATAAATCGTTAATCATGAATAAATATCTTGTTTTAATTGCATTGAGTTTGTTTTTAAACAATGTAAATGCTCAAACACTTCAAAATGCACAAAAGCTTACAGACAATGAACAGTTTTCGGATGCAGCAAAAATTTACACTTCATTGTTAAAACTTAACAACACTGGAGAAAATTATTTTTACATGGGTGAAAATTATTTTAAACAAGAGAATTTAGATTCTGCTTTGTTTTTCTATTCAAAAGGATTAGAAGCTCAACCAGATTATGCTCTAAATTACGTGGGCAAAGGAAAAGTAAATTGGTACAAAGGTAACACAGATGTTGCTAAAACTTCATTTGATAAAGCACTTGAGTTAAGTAAAAGAAAAGATATTCTGGTGCTTTCAAAAATTGCCGAATGTTACACTCAAGCAGAAAAAAAAGAACTTGACTTAGCTTTGGGTTTATTAACTGAAGCCCAAAAATTAGACCCAAAAAATATTGATATTTATCTTTTAACAGGCGATGTGTACAGCGAAAAACAAGACGGAAACAAAGCCATCGAAAATTATAAAAAAGGACAAGCGCTAGACAAAGCCAACGTAAAAGGTTTGCTTAGACAAGGAAAATTATATGGCCGTTCTAAAAATTATCAGTTGGCATTTGATTTATACAAAGAAGCCTCAAATATAGATTCTACATTTGCTCCTGCCTACAGAGAACAAGCCGAATTATACTATCTATCTAGGCAGTACGAACGAGCCAAAGCAAAATACAAACGTTTCTTAGAGCTTTCGAGCAACAACATCGATGCAAGAAAACGTTATGCTTCGTTCATGTACCTCAGTAAGGATTATGCCGAAACAATAAATCAAATAAACATGATTCTAAAAGAAGATACCACAAGCAATATTATGAATCGCTTGTTGGCATATTCTTACGTAGAAAAAACAGACTACACCTCAGCACAAAGCTATATGAACAGATTCTTTATTCGCTCCAGCCCAGAAAACACAAAAATTCTTGCCAGCGACTTTGAATACCAAGCAAAGATTTTCGCAAAAACAGGCAAAGATTCCATGGCTATCATTTCCTACTTAAAAGCAATAAGCATGGATACAAGCAAAACAGAATACTACGGAGATTTAGGAAGTTTGTGCTTTAAATTAAAGAAAAATCAAGATGCCATAAAGTATTTTAAAATAAAACAGAATTCCAAAACGCCTCTCACTGCCAACGAAACCTATATTTTAGGGAAGTCGTATTTTTTTGAAAAAGATTATGTAAGTGCGGATACTAGTTTTGGTACATTAATAAGCATGTCGCCAAAATTGCAACAAGGCTATTTTTGGAAAGCCAGAGTTGCAGCACAAAACGATCCAGAAAGTACAAAAGGACTTGCAAAACCTTGGTATGAAATGTATTTAGAAAAAGCCTTGGCAAACAACGAAAAAAACTTGAAAGACTTAGAAGAGGCATACTCTTATTTGGGTTATTTTTATTTTATTTCTAAAGACAAAGAAAATTCAAAAAAATACTGGCAAAAAGTACAGGAAATAAATCCTACAAGCGACAAAGCCAAAAAAGCTTTAGAAAATTTAAAATAATTTATACTCTTTATCCAAAAAATAATGCTGCTGTTAAGTCCAAAAAAATTTACTGATTACGAACTTATTGATTGTGGCGATTTTTTAAAATTAGAGAGATTCGGAAAGATAATTACCATAAGACCAGAGCCACAAGCTGTGTGGAGTGCAACCCTAAATTACAACGAATGGCTAAAAATGGCCGACGTGGTTTTTGAGGCCAAATCAAGTTCTTCGGGAACATGGAAAAAGCAAAAAAATGTTGCTGATTCATGGATGATTAAATACCATATAGATAGCATAGATAAAACTATTGATTTTAGATTAGCACTCACTTCATTTAAACACGTTGGCGTTTTTCCCGAACAAGCAGTTAACTGGGAGTACATTGGCGAAGGATTAAAAAAAATAAAAAACGACAAAAAGAATTTTCTAAACCTCTTTGCTTACACAGGAGGAGCAAGCTTTGCAGCAAAAGCAGCAGGTGCAGATACAACACATGTAGATTCTATTAAACAAGTGGTTACCTGGGCAAATTCCAACATGGAAATTAGCAAACTTAATCACATTAGATGGGTAGTTGAAGATGCTTTAAAATTTGTGAAAAGAGAAGTAAAAAGAGGAAACACATATCACGGAATTATTCTGGACCCTCCTGCTTATGGTCATGGCCCTAACGGTGAAAAGTGGAAGCTCGAAGATAACATCAACGAAATGATTCAATTGGTGCTGCAATTACTAAATCCTCAAGAACATTTTTTAATTTTAAATGCCTATTCATTAGGTTTCTCAGGAATAATTTTGGAGAATTTACTAAATACTCATCTTAATAAATATCCAAAAGCTAAAATAGAAACTGGCGAGTTGTTTTTGCAAAGTACCCATAAAAACAAATTGCCTTTGGGTGTTTTTGGAAGGGTGGAATTGTTTAAATAAATTTTAATAACTCAAAATCTTTTCTTTCACTTCTTCCATCAACCACATAGGTGTGGAAGTAGCTCCGCAAATACCCACCGTTTCTTCTGCGTTAAACCAATTGGCATCCACATCATTTGAATTGCTCACAAAATAAGTGTTGGGGTTTGTTTGTTTACATACTTCGTACAGCACCTTACCGTTAGAAGATTTTGTTCCACTTACAAAAACTATTCTATCAAATTTTAGGGCAAAATTTCTCAACTCTTTGTCTCTGTCTGCTACTTGTGTGCATATTGTATCGTGGGCATTTACTTTTAAACCTTTTTGTTTTAAGGCTTCTGTAATTTCGTAAAATTTGGCCTTGCTCTTTGTAGTTTGGCTGTATACCGTAATTTCTTGCGGTATATTGGCAATATCTAACTCGTTAATATCCGAAAAAACTGTTCCCTTATTTTCCACTTGGCCCATCAATCCGGTAACCTCTGCATGACCATCTTTACCAATAATAAAAATGTTTTCGTTGTTGTCGAATGATTTTTTTATTCTGTTTTGTAATTTTAAAACAACAGGACAAGTAGCATCAATTAATGTTATATTATTTTTTATGGCGGTTTGGTAAGTAGAGGGAGGCTCACCGTGTGCTCTTATCAAAACAAAATCGTTGTGTAATTTTTCCAACTCATCGGGCGAAATAGTTTGCAATCCCTTTTTCTTTAGTCTATTTACCTCTTCGTCGTTGTGTACTATATCTCCTAAACAATACAAATAACCTTGCCTATCCAACACTTCCTCTGCCATTTCTATGGCATAAACTACTCCAAAGCAAAATCCAGACTCTTTGTCAATACTTACCTTAAGGTTTAAGTTGGTAATTTTTGTTGCTAGGCTTGTTTGCATTGTTCAACAATTTTTGTCAAAAGGTTTACTTCAGTTGGTTTGCATAACTTGCTATTGAGCAAAGTGTTTGCATATTGTTTTAACAAATTTGAATTGCCTTTGTTTATTTTGGTAATTTGTAAAAAATGTAAAAGAAAATTTTTGTCTTCTTGTAAATGAACCGAATGGCCCAAAAAAGAAGGAATAGATGTTTCAATATTAAATCTGATGTGCCTAATTTCTTCGTTTTGGGGGCTTAATGCAACAGAATTGTTTATGTTTTGAAGCGCCTTATTTAAGTAACTTAATTTAGTTGGAGGAAAAAAACTGTGTTTTGCCAGAAGACCTTCTGTGGCTCCTTTGTAAGCCAGTAAAATTGGTTGATTCTTACAATTTGTTTCGTTGAGTTTCTTATACAATTGCTCGGCCTTGTGGGAGTTTGTTATTGCTTCAAAAAAAGAATTTCTTACCCAGGCTAAATCTAAAGTAGTTGACATACTGCTTTTAGTAAAAAAAAGTATTACAATAAAAAGTAAACTTTTAATTTTCAAATCAGATTTAATTTATGTTTGATATAACTCCAAACCAGAATCAGGTATTTTTTTGTATCAGTAACTCTTATTCTTTCTTTGAGAACAAGTTCGGCATCAAGCTTTTTTATTTTGTTAAACAAGCTAAGATAATATGAGTAAGCCAGGTAAACACCAAATCTACTGCCCTTAGGCAATAGCTTTATGCCTTTGTATCCTGCTTCAAAATCTACTAAAATATCTTGTTCAATTTGTTGTTTAACGTCATTGTTAAAAACGTTAGACTTTATTTCAGGAAAATAAGTCCTTCCTAACTGAAAGAAATCGGCTTTAAGATCTCGCAAAAAATTTATTTTTTGAAAAGCAGACCCTAACTGCATGGCCGGCTTTTTAAGTGATAAGTAGTATTCATTATTGCCTTCGCAAAATACCCTTAAACACATAAGTCCCACTACTTCGGCAGAACCTAAGATATACAATTTGTACTTTTCTACATCGTACTCAATTTTTTGTAAATCCATCTCCATGCTATACAGAAAAGAATCAATAAGTTCTTTTTCTATTGAATACTTGTTTACCACCATTTGAAAACTATGGAGAATAGGATTTAAACTTATTTTTTCTTCTATCGCTTTGTAAGTATCTGCCTTGAACCTCTGCAACAATTCGTTTTTATTACTAGAATGAAAAGTATCTACAATTTCATCTGCAAATCTCACAAACCCATAAATTGCATAAACAGGACTGTGAAATTTTTTATCTAATGCTGCAATTCCTAAAGAAAAAGAGGTGCTGTACTTTTTGGTAGTAAGTTTGCTAATGTCCAAACATACATTATTGTACAAATTTTCTGAAATCAACTCCATGATTAAAATTCTAAAATAAAACCAAGAGCTGGAGTTACTGATAAATCGTCGTTCTTTAAAATAAACGGAATTCCGTTTGACCCATCAGAGCGTAAAGGATTTCCATCGGTAGTTTCAAAGCCAGAATTGTCGTCCAATCTTTTGAATGAATAATTTGGTATGGCTTGATTTTTAAATAGCAAGGCGTTTGTTACATCAAAATAGATGTCTAAGGTAGTCCTTTTAAAATTAATTTTCTTATCCACCCTAAAATCAAATTGTCTGAACGATGTTAAACGGAGAGTATTTAATTGCGAATTATCAAATACGCCATTTCCTGTAGCAACATAATTTCTTTGCGAAGCAACCATATCAAATGGAGTATACGGAGAGCCACCTGAATAGCGAAGTTTCATACCAATTTCCCATCCACGTTTAAATTTTCTTCCTACAATAAATGAAACAAGATGTCTTGTATCCCAAGCCGAGGCTATAAGTTTTCCGTCTCTGCCAGAAAATTCACTCCAAAACAAAGTGTATGATGCTGTTGCAAAAAAGTTCTTTATTAGTTTTTGTTGAATAAATAATTCGGCACCGTAGCTTCTGCCTTTGCCATTACTTATTACATCTTCGTTTCCTATTGCTCCAAAATTCCCTCCTTGATTTGCCAATGAAATTCCATCAAAAACAGAAACAGGGTAATTGCTGTAATTTTTATAAAATCCTTCAGCGGTAATCCGTAAGCTGTTAGTAGGGTTATACTCTACTCCTAACACATAATGGTCGCAAATAATGTATTTATTATCCTTGTTTACTAAATCGCCTGCTCCGTTTCTAAAACCAAGAACTGTGTATATTGGAATTTTTGCATACCTGCCAACTGTTGCGTTTAAGTTAACCTTTTCGGTGATGGCATACGAAACAGAAAATCTTGGGCTAAAAGCTTCGGCAGGGTTTAATCCGTTAGTGGTAAACGTATTTAGGTCTGTTCTTACTCCTAAAGTCAAAGACAATCTATCGCCCAATAATCTTCTATTTACTGAGGCAAAAGCTCCAAATCTAAAAAAGTCGATAGCAGAATTAAAATTTATGTTTACTGCCGGCACAATAACATTTCCCAAAGAATCAGTTATTTCTTTTCTAATCTTTGCAAATGTGGTGTTATTGTATTTTACAAACTGCGTCATTCCACCGTAGTTAAATTTCCATTTTCCGCTAAACTTATTTACTTCTATTCTTAGTTTATTTTCTATTTCTTGAGATTGAGTTTTTAAACTTCTTTTGGTTTCGTCTCCTACTTTTCCATCTTCAAACTGATCTAATTTGTTGTTTAACATATTTCTGCTGGCAGTAATGTTCACATATCCCTTATTAATTAATCTTTTTAAACCAAAACCAACAGTATAGTTCCATTGGTTTATGGTGGGGAAAGCCCTTAGGGCGTACTCTTTATCTGGTGTAGAATTTTGGGGAACACCAAAACTAAATTCATCAATGGCACCAACACCAAGAGCAGTAAATGTGGTTTTAGCATCTATTTTATGAGTTATTTTGTATTGAAAGTCCCAATAATTTGGTCTAATTGGCAAATCAATAGCTTGAAATAAATATTGCAAATATGACCTCCGTGCGGAAGCTAAAAAAGTAGTTTTTTTAGACAGTGGACCTTCTAATGTTGTAGCAATTTCTGTGCTACTTACTCTTATGTTGCCTTGCACTTTATCTGGGTTTCCATCTCGCTGTTTAAACTGCAAAACAGAAGATAGAGCATTGTCGTATTTAGCTGCAAAACTGCTGCTGCTTAATGAAACATCTTCTATAAACGAAACATTTAAAATTCCTGCCGGACCTCCTGCACTGCCTTGTGTAGCAAAGTGATTAATTTGAGGAATCTCAATCCCGTCAAGGTAATACACATTTTCGTTGGGTGCTCCACCTCTAATAATAATGTCGTTTCTGAAAGATGCACTACCTGTTGTTCCGCTTACACCTGGCAATGCCTGAACAACTTTAGAAATATCAAAATTTCCGCCCGGATTACTTTTTATTTCTTCGGCGGTTAGGCTTTGAACAGAAAGTGGTGTCTCTATTTTTTTTCCGTAAGTATTTGCAATTACTACAACCTCTCCCAATTCTTTTGAAGTGGGTTCCATTTCGGCATTTATTATGTTTGCATTTCCAACATTTACAACTATATTAAATAGAGTTAGCGGTTTGTAGCCAATTGCAGAAAATTTTATGTTGTAGCTTTTAGGAGGTATAGATGTAATCTTAAATTTACCGTCTAAATCTGTAGCTACAGCAAAATCTGCAGATTCTAAAGTTACGGCAACACCAACTAATAGTTCTTGTGAGTCTTTGTCTTTAACTGTACCTATAATTGTTCCTGTTTTTTGTGCAAAGGATGTTTGGGTAAGCAAAAACATAAAAATGCTTACAATAAAAGTTTTAATCATATCAAAGGTTTGGTTTTGGTGTAGTGTGAACATATAAATTACAAAATTGTTTTTTAATTTTTAAACTCCTTCTTTACTAGTGCGGCAGCCACTTTCCCTGATATTAAACTTGGCGGAACACCGGGCCCTGGAACAGTTAACTGTCCTGCAAAAAATAAATTTTTTATTTTCTTACTTCTGATAGAAGGTTTTAAAATTGCCGTTTGTTTTAAGGTATTCGCCAATCCGTAAGCGTTACCTTTAAAGGAATTGTAATCGGCAATAAAGTTTGACTGAGCATAACTTTTTTTGTAAATTACATGTTCGCTAATTTTTTCTCCCGTTAATACCTCCAAACGTTCCATCATTACGTTGTAATATTTTTCTCTTACCTCTTCATTGTCTTCCAAGCCTATAGCAACCGGCATCAACAAAAATAAATTCTCTTTGCCATCAGGTGCAACAGAATTGTCGGTTTTAGAAGGAGCACAAACGTAAAACAAAGGATCGCTGGGCCATTTGGCCTCTTCGTAAATTTCATAAGCGTGCTTAGTAAAATCTTTGTCGAAAAATAAATTATGATGTTCTAAATTTTTTATTTTTTTATTAATTCCTAAATAAAACAGCAAACACGAAGGCGCCATGGTTCTATTGTTCCAGTA
>CAIMMJ010000413.1 GCA_903842515.1 uncultured Bacteroidota bacterium
AAGCTAGAAGAGTTAATTGGCTTGTCTTTCTCAATTTTAATTTTCATTTCTCTAAGTTCTGCATCAATAGGTTTATTGTTTAAGAGTGAGTTAATGGGGCTTTTATACAAACACGATGTTCAAGACACATCAACCATTTTTGGAATACTAATCTTTTGTTTTGTGTTTGTTTCTTGCACCTATGTTTATGGAACCTTACTTACCGCCAATGGCAATTTAAAAACATTAAACACAATGGCATTAATTGGAATGCTTGTAAACATTGGTTTAAATTTAATACTAATTCCAAAATTTAATTCTGTGGGTGCCGCCTACAGTAGCTTAATTACACAAGCCTCAACCGCCATAATTCAACTATTTTTAGCACACAAGATTCTAAAATTAAAAATGGAAAAATGGTATTGGCTAAATTTCTTATTGTTTGTTGCCACCTTATTTTGTGCCGAAATTTTTATAAAAAGCCATCTATTTGTTGGTCATTTTATTTGGCAATTGCTTGTTTTGGTAGTTCTTATTCCGCTAATTGCTATTCTCACCAAGTTCATAAGAATATTTAGTATTTACAGGGCCTTTAAGTTCAGTTAATTTTTACTGAACACAATAATTCTATTTTTTTTCTGTTGTAGGGCGTAAATTTTTAATACAAAAGAAATTTTAATACTTTTAGCCCCCTTTTAAAGAACATTTAAGAATTGTTGATGACAGATCAGAAAATTGAAACGTTAGAAATTAGCTCAGTAAACTTGCTGGAGTTTATTTTTAAGCGTAGAAAAGAACTTATTGTTATTGGTACAGTTGCTGCCTTAATCTCTGCAATTGCATCATTTGTTATAACTCCAAAGTATAAGGCAACAGTTATAATGTTTCCCACCCAAACTAGTTCTATTTCTAAAGCTTTATTAGCAGAAAATAGTGGAAAAGATGATATCTTAAAGTTTGGAGAAGAAGAAGAAGCGGAGCAAATGCTTCAAATTTTAAATTCTGACCAAATACAAGCAAAAGTTTGTGAAAAATTTAATTTGCTTGAGCATTACAATATCGATAAAACAGACCCTTTTAAATACACTAAACTTTTTGAGGAATTTAAAGAAAATATAAGTTACGAAAGAACCGAGTTTATGTCGGTAAAAATAGAAGTGCTGGACAAAGATCCACAGCTTGCAGCAAATATTTGCAATACCATTTCGGAACTTATGGACAGCGTAAAAAATGGAATGCAAAAACAAAGAGCAGTTGCCGGACTTAAAATTGTTGAAAGATCATACCTTGCTTTAAAAGATGAGATACGAGGAATTAATGATTCATTAAAATCGCTCAGAATGTTGGGGATAAACGATTATGAAACCCAATCGCAAGTATTTAATGAGCAATACGCCACTGCAATAGCAAAAAACAATTCCAGTGGAGCAAAACTTTTAGAAGAAAAATTAAAAATCTTATCTACTTATGGTGGCTCATACGTGTCTTTAAGAGAATTGCACGAAGCTCAAATAAAACAGCTTGCCTTAATAAAAGCTAAATACGAAGAAGCAAAAGTAGATGCAGAGCAAATCCTAACTCAAAAATTTATTGTAAACAAAGCAACAAAAGCCGAAAAAAAATCATATCCAATTCGTTGGTTAATTGTTGTTGTTAGTACATTATCTGCCCTAATATTTGGATTTATTGTTTTGCTATTAATGGAAAATTTGGGTTTAGATTTTAATTTTCCACAAAGGCAAAGTTCAACGATATTAAGTAAAGAAAAGATGGGGCCGGTCCAGAAAGAAAATAAAGAAGAATCATCCACCACTGCTTTTGAACAAAAAGAAGAAGTAAAAAAAAAAGTTTAAATACAGCGGATGATTTAAAGTCCTTTACAATGGAAAAAGAAATGCAAAACATCAATTTACTAAATCTACTTCTAAAATGGAAGTTTCATTTGTTAGTTACTTTTTCTGTTTCTTGCATAATAGCTGCAATTTTTTCTTCTTCCTTTTTTATTACTCCACGGTTTAAATCTGTTGGAATAATATATCCTTCTAATATTGCTCAATATAGCAATGAGTCTATGACAGAGCAAATGATAGAAATGATGAAATCTGGTTTTGTAAAAGACAGCATGATCAAAGAGTTTAACTTATTCGAAAGGTATAATATTGGAGAAAATGTTCAAGATAAAAACGACAGGATAAACAAAATATATAAAGAAATAATATCAATTGATAAAACAGAATTTGAAGCGGTATCTATTTCAGTGTTAGATAAAGACCCCGATGTTTCAAAAAAAATGGTGGAGAAATTAATCTATTTCACTGATGTTTTAATTAAGAAATTGCAATCTCAAAAACTTTTAGAAGTTTTGGAGATGAATAAAATGGGTTTGTACAGAGTAAAATCTCAATTAGATTCGGTAAATAAATCCCTAGACATGTTCAGGAGGGAGTATTCCATTTTAGATTATAGCATTCAATTGGAACAAGTGTCTAAAAATTATTACAAAAGTTTGGCATCATCCGGAAAAGGCTTGGATGAAATGAGGAAAATGCTTGACGTGCTAAAATTAAAAGGAAGTGAATATGAATTTCTAAACAATCGTTCTATCTCTCTCTCAAAATATTATTCATTGTTAGAAACTGAATATTTAAAATCACTAAGGGATTACGAACGTAATTTTACCTATTCAAATATAATTTCTGATCCAATTAAACCCGATAAAAAATCTTATCCTGTAAGGTGGATAATTGTTTTGAGTTCAGGTTTATCTGCTTTATTTTTAGGTTTTCTTCTGATATTAAATTATGAGAGAAAATATATTGAAATGTAAATGGATACATCAATAAAAGAAAATAAAAGTTTATTTTGGTTTTATGCATTGGTCTTTTGTTTTATTGCACTAAATGCAGCTTTTATTGCTTTTGAAAATTTTTACTTTGTATTGGTTCCATTTATTTTTCTGTTTGTTGGGTTCTATTTCTTTTCATTAGACAAAATACTTTGGCTCATTGTTTTTGCCACTCCGCTTTCGTTAAATATTAGAAATACAGAAATGGGATTTGGCATTAGCTTGCCCACAGAACCATTGATGATTGGTGTTTTTCTTGTGTTTGTACTCAGGCTTTTTTCTGAGGAAAAAATGGATAAAAAAATTATCTTCCACCCCATTACTATAGCCATTTTAATAAACTTATTTTGGTTGTTGGTAACCTCATTAACTTCTACCATGCCTTTGGTTTCTTTTAAATTTCTGATCGCCAGGTTTTGGTTTATTGCATCATTTTATTTTTTTGGATTGATAATTTTTAAAAAACCAGAAAGATTTATTCGTTTTGTTGTTCTTTATTGTTTGGGTTTTTCTTTTGTTATTGCCTACACCATCTACAACCATAAACTTTATGGCTACACGCAAGAATCATCAAATTGGGTAATGTCGCCATTCTACAACGACCATACTATATATGGTGCTGTATTGGCAATGTTTCTTCCTGCATTAATTGGTTTCTTATTTATTCCGGGTAAATCGCTAATATTTAAAACCATGGTGGTAGGTGCAGTTATAGTTTTTACAATTGCCCTTTTATTGTCATATACCAGAGCGGCATGGTTGAGTTTGGTTTTTGCATTGATAGTATTTTTAATTTTTTATTTTAAAATAAAATTCAGAACAATTTCTATTGTTGCATTAAGTATAGCAATTTTGGGTTTAGTTTTTTCTAAACAAATTTTAATGAAATTAGAGAAAAACCGCCAAGACTCTTCTTCTGATATAACACAACACGTTAAATCCATTTCAAATATTTCTTCCGATGCCTCTAACCTCGAGAGAATTAATCGCTGGAAAGCAGCTTTAAGGATGTTTGAGAAAAAACCTCTTTTGGGATTTGGCCCCGGCACTTATGCTTTTAAATATGCACCCTATCAATTTTCTTACGAAAAAACAATAATTTCTACCAATGCCGGAAACAAGGGAAATGCCCACAGCGAATACATTGGCCCTTTATCTGAGTCGGGTGTTTTGGGGATGTTAACTTTTTTAACCATTGTTATTATTACTTCAATAACATCCATTAAATTAATTAAACAATTAGAAGATAAAACACTTAAAATATTTGTGGGTTCGGCTTTTTTAGGACTGTGCACTTATTTTGTGCATGGCATATTAAACAACTTTTTAGATACAGATAAAGCCAGTGTTCCTTTTTGGGGATTTATTGCAATTATTGCTGCAATAGATATTTATCAAAACAAAAAAACTACCCATTTAGAGTAGTTTTTTCTTTTATTAATATTTTCTTTTTTTAATTTACTAAGGCAATATCAAACTGAACAAGATCAATAAAATCTTGAACCCTATTTTCTACTTGCTCATCACTTAAATCTAACAAATTTTCAATGCCAAATTTTTCTACACAAAACGATGCCATTGCCGAGCCATAAATAATAGCTCTCTTCATATTGTCGAAACTTACATCTCTGGATTTTACAATATAACCAATAAAACCGCCTGCAAACGTATCACCTGCACCAGTTGGGTCAAACACATCTTCTAAAGGCAGCGCAGGAGCAAAAAATACTTGTTTGTTATTAAATAGCAATGCACCGTGTTCACCTTTTTTAATTATTAAATATTTTGGACCCATAGTAAGAATTTTTTGTGCTGCTTTCACCAAAGAATATTCTCCGGTAAGCAATCTTGCTTCTTCGTCGTTTATGGTTAAAACATCAACCATTGCTATTGTTTTAAGCAGCTCGTCCATCATACTTTCCATCCAAAAATTCATGGTATCCATTACTATTAATTTGGGGCGAACAGGAATTTGCTCAATCACTTTTCTTTGTATGGTTGGCATTAAATTACCCAACATTAAAAACTCACAATTTTTTTGACTTTCAGGCACAACCGGATCAAAATCCATCAATACATTTAATTGAGTATCTAAGGTATCTCTGGTGTTCATATCAATATGATATTTTCCACTCCAGAAAAAAGTTTTGCCATCTGGTTTTATTTCTAAACCTTGGGTGTTTATACCTTTTTTGTTCATCATTTCAATTGCAGACAAAGGAAAATCTGCACCTACAACAGAAACCAAATTAATGTTTTTTGTGTAATACGAAGCAGATAAACCAATATAGGTAGCAGCCCCACCAATAATTTTATCTGTCTTTCCAAAAGGAGTTTCTATTGCATCAAATGCCACAGTACCAATAACTAATAAGCTCATAAAAAAAAATTTTTGCAAATATATTGTAAAATAAGATTTGATGTACTACATTTGCAAACCTTTTTTAAACAAAAGGCTAACATTCCTTGATAGCTCAGCTGGTTAGAGCACATGACTGTTAATCATGGGGTCCCTGGTTCGAGCCCAGGTCGAGGAGCAAAAGCTTCGCAAGATTTAATTTCTGCGAAGCTTTTTTTTTATAATTTTTCATCATTAAGGTTTTAGAAATTAACTCATGATTTAATATTTGGAACTAT
>CAIMMJ010000414.1 GCA_903842515.1 uncultured Bacteroidota bacterium
CATTTCTTCGTATTTTAACTCGTCATAATATTTCATATTAAACACTATCCTTTGTTTTTCGGGAAGTTTTAAAATAGCCTTTTGAAGTTTTAACTGAATTGCATCTCCTGTAAAATATGGATCACTTTCTAGCTTGCTGCTCATTTTGCTCTCTACGTCAACAATAGGAAGAAAGAATATTTTTTTCTTTTTGTTTAAAAAGGTAATGCTTTCGTTGGTTGCAATTCTATAAATCCAAGTAAAAATTTGAGAATCACCTTTAAAATTATCTAGGTGCGACCAAACCTTTATAAATGTATTTTGTAGTATGTCGTCGGTATCGTCGTGGTCTATTACAATTCTTCTAATGTGGGCATATACTCTTTTCTGATACTTTTTCATCAAAAGGTTAAAAGCAAAACTTTTGGAGTCTTGGTTTTTAAACATTTCTAGAAGTTGTTCGTCCGTTTGTTCTTGCATCTCTTTTTAAGACTCTGTTTTATACCTATGGTTTAATTGAACTATTAAAAAATAGTGTTCTCATTTGCAGCAAACTAAAGCAAAATATGAAATAATTTTTTTTATCTAGCACAAAAAAGAGAAAATAAAACCCTAAAAAAAAATATTGTGGTATTTTCGCACACTAATATGAATAAAAGAGATTGGTTTGAAGATTGGTTTGATACTCAGTATTACCATCTATTATATAATCACCGAAACGAATCGGAAGCTAAGTTCTTTATGAATAATTTGTTGGATTTTATTCATTTAAAAAAAATGGGTAAAATTTTGGATGCTGCTTGTGGCAAAGGTCGCCATTCTATTTATTTAAACTCACAAGGCTATAATGTTACTGGCATAGACTTATCGGCAAAGAGTATTGCCCAGGCCAGTAAATCCGAAAACGATTCACTGTCATTTTTTGAACACGACATAAGATTGCCCTTTAGAATTAATTACTTTGATTCTGTTTTTAATTTATTTACGAGTTTTGGTTACTTTCAAAAACATGAAGACAATATGGCTTGCCTGATCAATTTTTTTAATGCCTTAAAGCCAGGCGGATATTTTTTGTTCGATTTTTTAAATTCAAATTGTGTAATTGCAAATTTCAAAAAGAACACCACTCCTGAGATTATAAAAAAAGAGAATGTTGAATTTACCATTCAAAAAAAAATAGAAAATAATTTTATCATCAAAGACATTAAAATTAATGACAATGGAAAAGTTTTTTGTTTTCAAGAAAAAGTTCAATTAATTAAGAGGGAAGAAATTATTGATTGGTTAAAAAGTATAGGTTTTGAAATAGTTGCAACAAAAGGTAATTACCAATTAAACGATTACACCACAAATTCGGAGCGATTAATTGTTATTGCTCAAAAACCTGCTTTAAAAAGTTAAACATGAACCCATTATTAGCTTGTGTTTTTCTGTTTGTAATCACTGTTATAAGTGGATACTTGTCCTTGTTTATTAAACCGGGAAAAATACTCCAGCAAAAATTATTGCTTGCTTTTACCGGTGCTTACTTGTTTGGAATAGCTATTTTATCCTTGTTGCCAGAGATTTTTGAACATAAAAACTCCTATGCAGGAATTTTTATCATTTTTGGATTTATGTTCCAGTTGGTTTTAGAATTTTTTTCCGAAGGAATTGAACACGGACACCAACATTTGCATGCCAATCATCATCACCACAATCATAAAAATAATATTCCTTTGGGTTTGATGTTAGGTTTATGTACACATGCTTTGCTGGAAGGTTTACCAATATTAAAATACAATGCCAATGGCGAATCCGAAGTAATTTTGGCCATGCTTTTTGGAATTTCTATACATAACATTCCTATTTCTTTAACCTTGGTGCAGGTTTTGCAAGAATGTGGTGTAA
>CAIMMJ010000415.1 GCA_903842515.1 uncultured Bacteroidota bacterium
AAAAATTAAATACGATTTAATTATTATACATTATGGCTTAAATGTTATTTCAGAAAAAAGCCAAGATTACAATTGGTACAAAGTAGGAATGCAAAAAATGTTATCCTATTTTAAAAGAGCTTTTCCTGATGCAAGCTTTTTAATTGTAAGTGTAAGCGATAAAAGTTATGTGAACCCTGAAGGTGTTTATGAAACCATTCCTTCTTTAGAAAGTTTGGTAGAAATGCAGGAGAGTTTAGCAAAAGAAAAAAACATGGCCTTCTTTAATTTATATCAATCTATGGGTGGCTATAATTCTATGGTTATGTGGGCAGATAGCATTTATCCGCTTGCCAACAAAGATTACACACATCTTAATTTTAGAGGTTCCAAAAAAGTATCTAATTTGATTTTTAATTCATTAAAAAATAATTACTCACTATGGCAAAAAAAATAATTTATACCTCCTTCCTGCTTCTTTGTTTTTCATTAATTTCTTATTCACAAACAATAGATTCTCTTCAAAAAAAATATCCGTTTTTAAATACAAAAGATAATAGTATTGCTAACTCCGAAAGTTTAAACAACTTTTTTGAACGTTTAAAAAGTTTAGAGAAAAAAGACATAAGCAATGTTTCTGTGCTACACATCGGCGATTCGCACATTCAAGCAGATTATTTCCCAGAAATTATGAGAAACAAATTACAACAGAAATTCGGAAATTCTGGAAGAGGTTTAATTTTCCCCAATAAAATTGCTCGAACTAATGAATCGTTTTGTTATAAAAGTTCATCCAATGTAAAATGGAAAAGCAGAAGAATTGTCAATCAAAAAGATACCTTAAACATTGGCATTTGCGGAATTTCTATTTCCACAAAAAATCAAAATGCAAAACTGTTTCTTGAACTAAATTATAACGACAGCTCATTAAATTATTTTAATCAACTTCAAATTTTCTACAAGCAAAGAGAAAATAATCTAGTGCCTGTAATTATTGATAGTGCT
This sequence comes from uncultured Bacteroidota bacterium, assembly GCA_903842515.1. Taxonomy (GTDB): domain Bacteria; phylum Bacteroidota; class Bacteroidia; order UBA4408; family UBA4408; genus CAIMMJ01. Next base: position 985 of record CAIMMJ010000415.1, read on the forward strand.
TCAAAACCAATTGCAAATCAATGTCCATCAAGAGAGTTAAATGGTCCATTAAATTTTTGTTACCCAAGTAATCATAATGTTTTTGGTTTGGCTTTTGAAAATCCCAATAATGGATTACCAGATTCAGCAGGATTTATTTTACATGGAATAAATTTAATGAACAATAATCCCGGTGTTTTGTACCATTCGGTAGGCAACAATGGCGCAGAATTCAGGCATTATAATTCTACTCCTGATTTTATTTTAGAAAGTGCTTTTTTGTCTCCACAACTCATTATTATTTCATTAGGCACGAATGAAGCTTATGCAAAAAATTACAACGATGAAGAGCTCATTTCCTCTGCAGATTCTTTGATAAAAAAACTAAAAGTTTTGCATCCTTATTGCACATTTTTACTTACCGGACCAGGTGATGCAAATAAAAAGCACAAATACAAAAACAAAAATAACGCAAAAGCCAGCAAAGCACTCATGAACTATGCCAAAGAAAACAACATTGCCTTTTATGATTTACAAAAAGTAATGGGAGGATTTGGATCAATCAACAAATGGTTTTCAAAAGGTTTAACATCTAAGGACAAGCTTCATTTAAACAGGGCTGGATATGAATTGCAAGGTTTATTGTTGTATGAAGCATTGATGTTTGAATATAAAAAATATGATAGCCATTAATAGTTTACTTGCTATATTTTCTTCATGGTTTTGGAATAATTTTCAAAAAATGCTTTGTTTTATTTCACATGAAAGTCATTTATGGTTTAATAAATTATGGAATGATTTTGAAGGGCAACTCAGCTATAATCCAAAAGCTCCTTTGTTGTTTAACAGTGGATTTTTTTTGATATTCTTTTTTATTTTTCTGTTCATCAACACCCCACTGCAAACAAATAAAATCCTTCGTAATGCCTGGATTGTTATTGCCTCTGTTTATTTTTATTACAAAAGCAGTGGATACTTTTTTATGTTGATGTTAGCAACAACTGTTTTTGTTTTTGCCTTGGCACTTAGTATGGGAAGAATTGAAAATAATAAATCAAGAAAATTTTTAAGTGCTTTTGGAATAATTGTCCTTTTGCTGTTACTCAGTTATTACAAGTATTTTAATTTTATTATAGAATCTATTAATTCAATTTTTGAATCTGGGATTTCTCCACAAAATATATTCTTGCCCCTGGGAATTTCCTTCTATACTTTTGAATTGATAAGCTATTTGGCTGATGTATATACTAAAAAAGCAGAGCCTGAAAAAAATTTATTAGACTTTTGCTTTTATGTTTCATTTTTTCCTCATTTAGTTGCTGGCCCAATTGTAAGACCAAACGAGCTATTTCCGCAAATAAAAAATTTACACATTCCATCAAAATCAGAAATTGGCAGTGGCGTGTTTTTGATACTTTCTGGGATTGTAAAAAAAGCCATCATTTCTGATTACATCAGTTTAAATTTTGTGGATAGAATATTCGACAATCCCACTTTATATTCAGGTGTAGAAAATCTTCTTGGTGTTTATGGATATACCCTGCAAATCTATTGCGACTTTTCTGGTTACACAGACCTGGCTTTAGGAATTGCTTTATTAATTGGATTTAAATTACCCAATAATTTTAATGTTCCATACATCAGCACAAGCATTACAGAATTCTGGCGACGATGGCATATTTCTCTTTCTAGTTGGCTGCGAGATTATTTATACATTCCATTGGGAGGAAATAGAAAAGGAAAACTAAGACAATACATAAACTTATTTATTACTATGTTGCTGGGTGGCTTGTGGCACGGCGCTTCTTGGAAGTTTATTTTTTGGGGTGCATTGCACGGTTTAGCCTTGGCGTTTGAAAAATTGTTTGAACCCATCACTAGAAAGTTAAATTTATTTTTCTTTAAAATTTTAGGTGGAATACTTACCTTTCATTTTGTTGCCTTTTGTTGGATATTTTTTAGAGCAAGTTCATTTGAAGTGGCGTGGAGTTTAATAAATCAGATTTTTACAAACTTTTCTGGATTCTTATTTTTTGATATCGTAACCTCCTACAAACTAGTTTTTATTTTTATTGCATTTGGATACCTTATTCATTTTATACCACAACAAGTTGATGTAAAAATTGAAAATCTAATTGCTAAAATGCCATTACTAGTTCAGTCAATTTTAGTAGTGTGTGTAGTGTATATTTTTATACAAGTAAAATCTTCTGCCATTCAACCTTTTATTTATTTTCAGTTTTAGAATTCTTCTAAAAACACCTTACGATATTTAAAAATCCATTTTGGACTTTGTGGTAAATGTATCCTACTTCAACACAGGAACTACAATTTTTTTAGTAAGAGAAAAATTATTGTTTTGCAATACAACTAAATACATTCCACCTTCAAACGTTCCTGCGTTAATAGTTACAATTTGCCTATTAAACCCATTGAATTTTTGATAGTAATAGTACTTACCAAATAAATCTGTAATAAATACAGTAACACCTAAATCAGGATTCTTTAAAATTACGTCCAACGACAAGGTATTTGTTGTAAGTGGATTGGGAAAAAAATTAGCTGCAATTGGTTCGCATGGGCCTTGCACATAACTGTTTAGTCCCTGCGAAATAGCAATACAATCGTTGTTGTAGGTAACATTGTTGCAGCCACAAACAGGTTCAAAATTAGTTGTGCAAAATCCTTGTCCTAGCTGTATTCTTGTAGAATCAACACATCCACCAGTTTGATTTTGTGCTTTAGCAAACAGCGAAAGAATTATAAAACAAAATAAAATTTTTAATCTACTCATAATTTAGGCAACTTATCCAAAATAAAATCTACTCTTTTTTCTATAGTATCTTTTGGAATTTCTACTAGTTCATATCCTAAACGCAAATAAGTGTCTAATATTACTTTGTGAATTTCGCAAGCACTAAAAAAATCTTCTTTTCTCTCGGCATCGTTCACAAATATGTCTTCCCATGCAGGTGTAATAAAAACTAAATTGTTGTAGTTGTATTCCGTTAAAGCATGAACATATTTTTCGGGCAATTCCAATTCATCTTTCATCATGTAAGCTACAACATCAGGAATTCCTCTGTCAAAAAAAACAAACTTCTCCTCCCCTGCTTCTTGGTGTTGTAAAATTCTTTTTTCAAAAACTAATCTACTAAAGGTGCTTAAATTTTTCCAGGGTAAAATATCTCCGCCATTGTCTAATTGTTCCTTAATTATGTTTCGGGATATTTCGTGCTGTGCGTTGTATCCACGCTTTTCCAGTTCTAATATGATAGATGATTTTCCAAATCCAGGTCCACCGGTAATTACAATTTTATTGTTGAAGTCGCCAATAATTTTACTCATTTGTTTTAACCTCCTCTACTGCTTCTTTTCCTTTTATTTTTTCGTTGCCGCTTAATCCTTTCAATACTTCAATATTTATTCCGTCGCTAATTCCTGTTTCAATTTTTACTCTTTTATATTTTCCTTGTTTTGTTTCTACTTCAACATAAATACTGTCTCCCGAAAATTTTAAAACACTTTCTTCTACTGCCAAAACTTTTTCTCTTTTGTCTAACACAATATCGGCATTGGCAGAATAGTTAGCTCTTAAAAAGTAGGATTTATCAATATCAACTGCAGCTTTTATTAAAAATTGCACAGTGCCATTTTCTACAATCCCTTTGGGCGAAATGTATTCCAAAGTAGCATCAAACTTCATGTTTTCTATTGCTCCAACCGTCATCACCAACTTCATTCCTTGTTTTAATTTACCTACTTCAGATTCATCTACTTTCCCTTCAAAAATCATTTGACCCATGTCTGCAATAGATGCAATGGTGGTGCCTTCGTTAAAATTATTGCTTTGGATAACAGAGTTTCCTTCTTTTATTGGAATATCCAAAATCATTCCTTTAATGGTAGATTTAATGAGTGTATTGGTGGCAGTTCCGCTATTTTTTGTTGCACCTTCTTTTATCAGTTGCAAGTTATTTTCAGCAGCTTCTACTTCTTGTTTAGAATTTTTATAATTGTTGTCGGCCACAATAAAATCTGTTTTGGGCAACACTTCTTTCTCCACTAATTTTTGAACTCTGTCTAACTCTACTTTGTTTTGATCTAAACTAATTTTTGCTCTTGCCAATCTATTCTCTGCTTCGTTAACAGAGACCATATCCGGTATGATTTTTATTTTTGCAATAATGTCACCTACGTTTATGTTTTTTCCGGCTTGCACAAAAATCTTTTCTACAATACCCGAAACATTAGACTTTATAAGCACTTCTTTGCGTGGAATTACAGTGCCTGTTGCAATTGCTTTTTTTATAATATCTGTTTTAAATGGTTTTTCTGTTTTGTATTTTACCGGCACTTTCTCTGATTTTTTATACAAAAAATACAATGTCCAAATAAATACTATAACTAAACCTACAATTAAAAATACGGTAAAAACTTTTTTCATATTATTTATTATAATTCTCTAACTAAATAAGTGTACAATTGAATCATTGCTTTAATGTCGTTTTTGTGTACAATTTCATTGGGTGTATGAACGTTGTCTTCGGGTGCACCAACAAAGCACCAGTCTAATGGAAACGGACTGCGTTGCAAAGAATTTCCATCACTACCACCACTTCCTTCAACTTCTAATTGATAGGGAATTTGATGTTTTTTTGCAATTTCAATAATTCTATTCACATAACTTCTCCTTGGAATCCCTGAATCTCTTAAGCTTATGGCAACACCTTTTCCGTGTTTAACACCTTCGGTAACCCAGGTAATATCACAAATTAAGGCTTGACGCAGATGATATTTTTCGTACAAAATTCTTCCAATGTTTTCGGCACTGCCGCCTCCGTGTTCTTCCCAACAAGAAAAACAAATGGCACCATTTTCCATTGTTTCTGCAAGTTTTAATGCAACATAAATTCCCAACCTATTGTCCAGATAACAGCACTGCACAAAATCGTCGGTTTCTCTAAAATCTGGTTTATAAGTTAAGGTAGTTCCTGTTTCTATTGGCCTGATGTTATCGTAAGTCAATTCGCCATCTTTTCCAAGTTTAAACTCACATTCAATGTTTCCTTTTTGGTCTTCGCCAACAAGCAAATCTCCCTCTTTGTTATGCGGTGAACCAATTCTTACCAATTGATTGCCGTATCTAACAGTGTAGCCAATACTGTCCATGTGAGCAAATACAGCAGTTTTTGGTTTTCCAAAAATTAAAACAATACTGTCTTGCAGTCCATCACCAAATAAAATAGTGGGTTTGCTTGCCCAGTTTTTTTTCTCTCTATCGATGTAATTCAATAGGTAAGAAGTCATAACTACTTCATTTCCCGAAGTAGCTCTAATGGCACACAATTGACGCAGTAGATTCATTAAAAAAAATTATTTGGGAAAAATACGTTTTTTTTGAATTTTGAGGCAATTAATTATTGTAAAACTAGAAGTTTTTGCATCTTTCTAATGAATTTATCAAGTTTTAAAAAAAACACCACAGCAATTATCAATATAATTACTTTTAGGCAAAAATTGCTCAGCACAAGATGTACAATCAATTTGTAAATTTTTTAGAAGATAAATTATTGCACCCCTTACCGGGCTTTGAGGCACAAAAATTAATGTCGCCAATAAACAGAAAATCAACTGATGAATACACCAAGCAATTAAAAAGTGCAAAAGAAGCTGCTACCATGTTGCTTTTTTTTCCGGATAAAAACAATGTACCGCATTTTGTTTTAACCAAAAGAATAGAATACGATGGAGTGCACAGCGGGCAAATAAGTTTACCGGGAGGAAAAAAAGGACCAAGTGACCTTAACTTTGAACAGGCTGCTATTAGAGAGACCAAAGAGGAAATAGGAATTGAATCTCACCAAATAAAAGTGATGGGCAAGCTCAGTGAATTATACATCCCGCCGAGTAATTTTTTAGTATATCCTTTTTTATCTGTTGCATTTGAAACGCTAGAATTTATTCCTCAAGAAAGAGAGGTATTTAAAATTATTGAAGTGCCCTACTTTTTCTTGATGGATGAGGTGCTTAGAAAGGAAAAAAAAATAAAACTTTCTGGTTCCAATTTATTTGTAAATGCACCTTATTTCGATTTTTTTGGACACGAAGTATGGGGTGCTACAGCTATGATGCTAGCAGAAACAGCAGAACTTTTGAAGGGTTTTAAATTGGAATAATCTTTCTGTTTTTATTGGCAGCAGTTTTCAAATTCTTGAAACAATTCATCTGGCAATTCACTTAAATCTTCTGCTAACGTTTTTCAGATTGGCGATTGGTAGACTTTTTAGTCAAAACTAGTCCTCGTTTGCAACGAGGACTTATATATGTTGGATTTGTAATCCATTGCACAAATAAATTAGAGCTTTGAATTATTGAATTCATTTAGTTCAAAAATAAAGAACATTTTTCTAATTGCGTTGCAAACGCAAAACAAATAAGTCCTTGTTAGCCTCTGCTGAATCTAAGGCATAAACGAGGACTAGTTGGGGCTATTATTTGGTCAGAGTGCAATCATTTGAATTATGCAATCACTTTCTTTTTTGCACTCAACCCTCGCATTTTTTGTTTAGAGTTTTTTGCTTTCAATTCGGTCATCAACTTTCTGAAGTCACCAAGTTCTTCGTCTGTCCAAGGTTTTGATTGAACTGTGAAGTCAACATTTTTTGGCTCTCTGATTAGTCCCATTTTGTTATGATTTAAAGTATTGTGAAATGAGTCGCAACGCTGCATTGGTTTCAATGAACATTCTTAGTCCACGAAAATGAGTTGCAAAAAGCGATTCTTGATAGTGTTTTATTAACGATGTCTTAGCGTCAAAAGCAAGGAAGCCCTGATAACCTTTGTCAACCGAAACCTTGCAAGCATAAGCAACAAGATTTCCTGGAACTCCTAAATAAACTTTGTCTTTGTTCTTATTGAATTTTGCACTTTCAATGAGGTGCATAAAAATATGGTCTTGCTTGTCCTCAATGCTGATAAGCCCTTGAATGATTGTTGGATTGTTTACTGTCGTGAGTTTGTAAACTTCTTTGGTCTTGTCCTTAATCTCTTTTGTCCAGTCAAATTGCCAGTCGGATTTATGAATATGTTTCAAATCTTTTACGATTAGTCGCACAATTTCCGTATCAAACACTTCACCAGTAGAAGTGTTCTCAATAGAGTTTGTGAGTTTGTCAATCACAAAGTCAAGCGGTTTATGACTTGATTTTTTCATAGCTCAAAGTTACGAAAAAAATTGTCTGTTTCGTCTTTTTCATTACTAAAAATCTGTTCGTTTAAAGCACGATGTTCAATATTTGCAATGTCGCCCAAACTAGTCCTCGTTTGCAACGAGGACTTATATATGTTGGATGTCTCGTCCTGAAATAGGTTGACAAAAAATCAACCGAAATGAATCCAGACAAAGCCAAAAACAAAACGGAGCCTGCCGAAAAAAAACAGGATTATGTGAGAGCCTCCTATTCTTTAAAAAGGAAAATAGTTGACCTGGTATGCAATGGTCGTATTTCAAAAAACGCAGCAGCTAAGAAATACAATATTTCACGTTCGAGTCTTGATTATTGGATTACAAAATTTGCTACCTTAGAGGAAAAAGAAACAACTATGAGCAAAGACAATGACATCAAAAAACTCAGGAAGCGTATAGATGAATTGGAGTTTATTAAAGACTTTCAACAAGACCTTATTGCGGAATTTGAAATCGAAACGGGGGACATAAAATCAAAAAAGTACTTACCCGAACAACTAGCAAAAGAGATAGAAAAGAAAAGAAACGAGCGTCCGTAACGATGCTATCTCAGGTGTTCGGGATATCCAGGCAAGCATATTACCAAAGGGAAGTAAGACTAGCCAAGTACAAAGAGGAAAAGGAGATTATCCTTGAATTGATTAAACCAATACGTAAGAAAATGAATCGTTTTGGAAGTGTAAAACTGTATGATAAAATAAAAAATGATATGATTAATAAGAATATAAAAAAGGGAAGAGACAAATTCTTAGACCTGTTACGCGAAGAAAATATGTTAGTGCCAAGAAAGAAAAATTATGTAAAAACCACCGATTCCTTCCATCGCTTTCATAAGCACAAGAACTTAGTCAAGGGCTTAGATGTAACGCGGCCCGAGCAGGTGTGGGTGTCCGATATCACCTATATAAAAACAGAAGTAGGACATCATTATTTATCATTGATCACAGATTATTATTCGAAGAAAATAGTAGGTTACTATTTAGCAGATAATATGCGAACCGAAAGCTCTCTAATAGCTTTAAATATGGCCATAAAATCAAGGCAATATCCAGATCAGGACTTGATCCATCATTCCGACAGGGGTTTTCAATACTGTGATACGAGATACATCGATTTATTGACAAAAAGCAATATAAAGCCAAGTATGACCGAAGTATACGACCCCTACGAGAATGCAGTAGCAGAGCGAGTAAACGGAATACTAAAGGATGAATTTGATATAGGGGAAGGATTTAAAAATCATCTACAGGCAATCAAAGAAATAAAATATGCTATTGAAACTTACAACACTTTTCGACCACATTTAAGTTGCTGCAAAATGACACCAGAAGAAGCACATAATGTAGGTAAGTTTAAGATGACAAAGTGGGGTGGAAGGAAAAAGTTCAAGAAAAAGGAAGTAAATAATGACAATACATAAGAACATGAAAAAAAATAAATTAACTTTGAATCGTCAAGCTAAACGGAAGCAAGCTCTGCTGGAGAGCAACTTGTTAGGGATACACTTGATGAACGTCAAAAATGTCATATCAATGGATTAGAAACAACATAATTCATTGATATTTTTAGAGTTCTTTATGCCTTGAAAACTTACACCTAGTAAATCAAAAACAATGACTTTTATTAATAATTTTAACTAAAAAAAAGTGTCAACCTATTTCAG
>CAIMMJ010000416.1 GCA_903842515.1 uncultured Bacteroidota bacterium
AAACAATTTAGTTTGTAATTTAATTTTATAACTAGGCCCTTAATTAAGTTGTTCTATTTTAAAATAAAAAATATAGTAGAGCAAATACTCTTTGGCTTAGTTTTTGAGTGGTATAAAAAACATAAAAAAAACAATTGAAATCTCTAAAATATTTATTTTTAATTACTGCTGTTTCTTTATTTTTTAATTCAAATATTTTTGCGCAGGATTTTCCACAAGCACTCAGAACTGGCAATTTTAGGGTGTTGGCATCTAGTTTTAATGCAAACGTAGAACTTAATTTTTTAGGTAACGAAGGTTTTTATAGCAAAGCACAAGCTGAACAAATTCTCAAGGATTTTATGCAAAGAAATGTTCCAAGTGCTTATTCTCCCAAGCACCAAGGTGTTTCTAAGGATGGAAGTCAATACATTATTGGAGTATTAGAAACCAGTACCGGTTTATTTAGAACCTACATTTATATGCAAAAAGTAGGAGAGGTGCAATATATCAGAGAAATGAGAATAGAGAAGGAACGATAGTTTCTGCTTACTTGTTTCATCTTTAATTTATAAGTGATTTTACCAATTTTCTTGGTGTTTATACTAACATATTTTTCTGATCTAATGTTGAGATGGTTAAATCTGATAAAACAATAACTAAAACATGTTCAATTATTTAGCTTAATGAGGCAAAATAAATTTTTTTATTATTTATTTTTATTCAAATGAAACAACAAAATGTGAGGCATCAAATATTTACTCTCAATAGTAATATAAAAAAATATATTGGCTGATGTTTTGTTGTTTAATCCCTTTGGCTTGGGCTTGTGTCTAATTTTATTAGATTAAAAGGGTCAAAGTAATTTTTATAATAAACTGCTAAGTGCTACATTTGTGCAAATGGATATAACCAATTTTTTACTAGAAGCGCTTGATGAGGACATTAAGGATGGCGATCATTCTTCTCTATCTTGTATTGAAATAAACGCGGTATCTTCTGCAAATTTATTAGCCAAACAAGATGGTGTTTTAGCGGGCTTAGAAATTGGATTAATGGTATTAAAATTAGTTGATACAAATTTTGAGATTTCAACAAATTTTAAGGATGGAGATAAAGTTGCAATGGGAGATATTGTGATGTCTTTAACAGGTAAAGTGCACTCCATATTAAAAGCTGAACGTTTATTTTTAAATATTATTCAAAGAATGAGTGGAATAGCAACCTATACAAATAGTTTGGTTGCAAAAATTAAAGATACCAATGCAATAATTTTAGATACAAGAAAAACTACTCCCAACTTCAGGTACTTTGAAAAACTAGCAGTTAAAATTGGCGGTGGACAAAACCATAGAATGGGCTTGTATGATATGATTATGCTAAAAGATAATCACATTGATTATGCAGGCGGAATACAAAATGCAATACAAAAAGCAAACGAATACAGGAATGCAAAAAAACTAAATTTAAAGATAGAAGTTGAATGCAGAAATTTAGCTGAGTTAGATGAAATTCTTGCAATTGGAAAAATTGATAGAATAATGTTAGATAATTTTAGTTCTGAAGATATGAAAATAGCAGTAGACACTATTGCGGGGAAATATGAAACAGAAGCATCTGGTGGAATTAACGAAAGCAATATTTTAGAATATGCACAAACAGGAGTTGATTTTATTTCTATTGGAGCATTAACTCATTCCTATAAAAGTTTTGATTTTAGCTTGAAAGCCACATAAATGAAATGATAAAAAAATGGGCAGTAAACTCTAAGATTTTCTTTTTAATTAAAGGAGTTTTAAGTAGAATTTTTGTTCCTGGTTTTGAAAAAGTAAATCTTTACGAAATCTTAGTTTTCTTTTTTAAAGGAGTTATTAACTACGACATAACCACCCAAGCATCTTCATTGGCTTTTAAATTTTTTTTAGCAATATTCCCTGGATTAATTTTTTTAATTACTCTCATACCCTACGTTCCAATCGATAATTTTCAGAATCAATTATTAGAAATATTAAAAGATTTTTTGCCGGGAGGAGCTTTTGAGGCGTTGGAAGAAACGTTGAACGACTTAATAAAAAATCAGCACGGGAGTTTACTTTCTTTTGGTTTTTTGTTTGCATTGTTTTTGGCAACCGATGGAATTCATGCCATGATAAATGCATTTAACAGCAGCGATCACAAAGAAGAAACAAGAAGCATGATTAAAATAAGATTGATTTCTATTTTACTAGTTTTTATTATTACTCTGCTTTTAATAGTTTCTATTGGCTTGATAGTTTTTAGTGGAGTAATTATTAATTTCCTAAAAAGCAACAGCATTATTTATGACGAACTATTGGTTTGGTCTCTGATAATTGGAAAATGGATTATTACTCTTGGCATGTTCTTTACCTCTATTTCGTTTATCTTTTGGCTTGGCCCCGACCGAAAACATAAATTTAGATTTGTTTCTGCCGGCTCTACATTTACCACTTTTTTTTCCATCTTTATTTCATTAGTATTTGCTTTTTATGTAGATAATTTTGGAAACTACAACAAACTTTATGGTTCAATTGGAACAGTGATGGTTGTAATGCTCTGGATGTATTTTAATTCTATTGGTTTGTTATTGGGGTATCAATTAAATGCCAGTTTAAAAAAATTAAAATCAGTTTAGTTTTTAGAATATTATAAATACATTTGAAAAGCTAAATGATTGAACTAAAAAACATAAAAAAATCGTACTCTGTTGGCAAATCTTCCATGGAAGTATTAAAGGGAGTAGATTTAAAAATTGAAGACGGAGAATTGGTTTCAATAATGGGCTCATCCGGTTCAGGTAAATCTACTTTGTTAAATATTTTAGGAATTTTAGACAATTACGATTCAGGTGAGTATTTGCTTGGCGGAACATTGGTAAAAAATTTGTCAGAAAAAAAAGCTGCATTGTTCCGCAATAAAATGGTGGGTTTTGTATTTCAATCTTTTAATTTAGTTTCTTTTAAAAATGCATTAGAAAATGTTGCATTGCCTTTATACTATCAAGGAATAGGAAGAAAGAAAAGAAATACAATGGCTATGGAATACCTAGAGAAAGTTGGTTTGGATAAATGGGCAGAACATCTTCCTTCTGAACTATCGGGTGGACAAAAGCAACGTGTAGCAATGGCAAGGGCCTTGATTACTCAACCAAAAATAATTTTGGCGGATGAGCCAACGGGAGCATTAGATTCTGCTACAAGCATGGAAGTAATGGCATTAATTAAGGAAGTGAATGACCAAGGTATGACAGTAATTATTGTAACTCACGAAACTGATATTGCTGCTCTTACAAATAGAACAATTAGGTTGCGAGACGGGATTATTGGAGAATAATATTTTACTCTATTTTGCAATACAATAATCTTTGATTTTCGATGTATCCTTCGTAAATGTCTCCAACGTTAATTTTTCCTACACCGGCAGGCGTGCCCGTAAAAATTAAATCTCCTTTTTGTAGAGTTACAAATTTTGAAACATTTTCAATGATTGACAAAATATCAAAAATCATTTCTTTTGAGTTTGAATGTTGAACTTCACTACCATTTTTATTCAAACTAAAATTATACTCATCCTTGGAATTTAATTCTATAAAATTGCCAATAGCGGCAGAGTTATCAAAGGATTTGGCTCTTTCCCAGGGAAGTCCCTTTTGTTTTAAGTGCGTTTGCAAATCTCTGGCTGTAAAATCAATACCAATTGTAATGGCATCAATAAAACTTGGCGCT
>CAIMMJ010000417.1 GCA_903842515.1 uncultured Bacteroidota bacterium
AAGTTGTGAGCTTTATCCATCGACGATTGTTTTTTGTTATTAATTCGATTTCCATTTACGTTTCCATTTTTTTTAATTTTTTTTTAATACTTGGCATTTTATCATTCCTCAAAAAGCATTCATTATCCACTCCACAAATATTGCTTAATATTGCAAGGCAGTTCTGCAAAAAGAATGTGTGTAATAAAGCCCACATATAAGCAGCCCGCACAACATAAATGATAAACGCCTAATCCTAAAAAAAATAAAGAAAATACAACCTACATTTTCGTATGAATTAAACAAATTAAACCAAAGAACACTGTTAGTTTTTGGAACAAAAAAAAAGAAACTTTTTAAAAAATAGATTGTTCTAAATGTGCTAATAAAAAAAATGTGGTACACAAAATTTCTAATCCAATTGCAAAAAAATATATAAATGAAATTGAAATACTTTCTACTCCTAATTTTAGTAATTGCTCTGTTGGCATTTATAAAAATTAAGTTCTTCCAAAACAAAGGAGATAAAAAATCTATGGGCAATCAGGGCAAACCTCCTGCAATTCCTGTTGGAGTATACGTAGCAAAAGAGGAGGTTTTGAACAACGAACTTTTTGTTACCGGTACCTTAATTGCAAATGAATCGGCTACATTGTATCCCGAAACAAACGGAAAAATTATAAAACTAAAGCTTAAAGAAGGCGAAACAGTAAAAAAAGGAGAACTAATTGCAAAAATAAATGACACTGAATTACAGGTGCAACTAAAAAAAATAAACTTGCAAACATCACTTCTAAAAGAGAAACTGGAACGAATAAAATCTCTCCAAAAAATTGGTGGAACAAGTCAAGAAGAATTAGACAATGCCAACAATTTACTGGAGTTAAATTTAGCTGAGGCAGAAATAATTAAAACACAAATTCAAAAAACAGAAGTATTAGCTCCATTTAATGGAATACTTGGTTTTAAAAATATAAGCGAAGGTGCAATTGCAAATACCACAACCATTATTGCAGAAATTCAGCAACTAAATCCTATTAAAATTGAATTTTCGGTTCCAGAAAAATATTCAAACGTAATTGGCAAAAACAACAAAGTATTTTTTAAAATAAATGAAAACTCTAAAATTTACGAAGCCAAAGTAGTTGCCATTGATCCAAAAATAAATACACTAGAAAGAACTCTACAAATAAGAGCAATTGCGGATAATTCTAACCTAAATTTTATTCCCGGAAGCTTCGCAAAAATAAATTTACCTCTAAAGAAAATCGAAAATGCTTTGATGATTCCTACAGAATCAATTATTCCAATATTAAAAGGTAAAAAGGTGTTTATTTGCAAAAATGGTAAAGCAAGCGAAGCCATTGTTACCACCGGAATTAGAAACGCCGATAAAATTCAAATTCTTACTGGTCTTAGTGAGGGAGATAGCATAGTAACAATGGGAATGGTTCAGTTAAAAGAGGGCTCCGAAATAAAAATTGTAAAAACCAGTTATCCAACACCACTAATAAAATGAGTTTATCTTCATTAAGCATAAAACGTCCTGTTTTGGCAGTGGTAATGTCAATTATCATTGTTCTCTTTGGACTTATAGGCTACAGTTATTTGGGAGTTAGAGAATTTCCATCAATAGACCCACCTGTTATAACCGTTAGAACAAGTTATACAGGAGCCAATGCCGATATTATAGAATCTCAGGTTACAGAACCATTAGAAAAGGCACTGAATGGAATAGAAGGAATTCGTTCAATATCCTCGTCAAGCAACCAAGGAAACAGCCAAATTACTGTTGAGTTTAATTTAGATGCAAATTTAGAAGCTGCTGCAAATGATGTAAGAGATAAAGTAGCTCAATCTATAAGGCAATTACCGCAAGATATAGACGGCTTACCCACAGTTACAAAATCGGATGCAAACTCAGATGCTATTCTTTCACTTACGCTGCAATCAAATACAAAAAATCAGTTACAAATCAGCGATTATGCCGAGAATGTTATTGCCGAAAGACTTCAAACAATTCCGGGTGTAAGTACCATTCAAATTTGGGGTCAAAAGAAATATGCCATGAGAATTTGGATGGATCCTGTAAAACTTTCTTCGTACTCGCTTACCCCGTTAGATGTAAAACAGGCTTTAGACAAAGAAAATGTAGAACTTCCCGCTGGAAAAATTGCAGGAAACACAACAGAACTAAGCGTTAAAACTATTGGTAGATTTAGCGACGAAGAAAGTTTCAACAATTTAATCATCAGAAACGAAGGAGATAAAGTAGTAAAACTAAAGGACGTGGGGTTTGCTCAACTTGGGCCAGAAAACGAAGAAACTATTTTAAAACTATCCGGCACTCCAATGATTGGTTTGGGAATAGTGCCTCAGCCGGGAGCTAACTATTTAGAGATTGCCGAAGAATTCTATAAAAGATACGAACAAATAAAAAAAGAAATTCCAAAAGATTACAAACTAAGCATAGCACTTGACAATACAAGGTTTATTAAGCTCTCTGTTTCGGAGGTAAAAGAAACATTGATTATTGCCATAATTCTGGTAATACTAATTATTTTCTTGTTTTTTAGAGATTGGTTGGTTGCATTTAGGCCGTTAATTGATATTCCGGTTTCATTGATTGGTGCATTTTTTATTATGTATCTAATGGGATTTTCTATTAATGTACTCACACTTTTAGCAATTGTTCTTGCTACAGGTTTGGTGGTAGATGATGGAATAGTTGTAACTGAAAACATATTCAAAAAAATTGAAAAAGGATTAAAGCCTGTTGATGCCGCAATTGAAGGTTCAAATGAAATTTTCTTTGCTGTAATTTCTACCTCCGTAACGCTGGCTGCAGTTTTTTTACCGGTAATTTTTCTTCAAGGTTTTGTAGGAAGATTGTTCAGAGAATTTGGAGTAGTAATTGCCGGGGCAGTTCTAATTTCGGCATTTGTGTCACTTACACTAACGCCAATGTTAAATGCTTATTTAGTGAGAAAAAATCCAAACAAACGTTCAAATTTTTACACTAAAACAGAGCCATTTTTTGTGAACATGGTTTTAACTTACGGAAAATATTTAAGCAATTTTTTGAATAAAAAATGGTGGTCGTTTATAATTCTCGGAATTTCATTTGGATTAATTTTTTTATTCATCAAAATTATTCCTTCTGAACTATCTCCGCTCGAAGACAGGAGTTGGATGAGATTAGCAATTACCGCTCCCGAAGGTTCATCCTATGAATACACAGATAAGTTTATGGACAAATTATCAACTTTCGTAACTGATTCAATTCCCGAAAAGAGATTTTGTTTAACCGTATCTGCTCCCGGTTTTGCCGGAAGTGGAGCTGTAAACACTGGATTTGTAAGACTAGCTTTGGTTGAGCCTCACGAAAGAAAAAGATCACAAAACGACATTGCAAACTATGTAGGAAAAATAACAAAACAGTTTCCGGAGGCAAAAACCTTTGTTATTCAACAGCAAACTATTTCTTCTAGCGGCGGAGGACCGGGTGCCGGTTTGCCAGTGCAATTTGTTTTGCAGGCTCCTAACTTTGAAAAATTAAAAGAGGTGGTTCCTAAGTTTTTTGAAGAGGCAAATAAAAGTCCATATTTTCAGATGGTAGATTGTAATTTAAAATTCAATAAACCCGAATTAAATGTTTCAATAAATAGAGACAAGGCAAGAAATTTAGGATTAAATGTAATGGATATCGCCCAAACATTGCAGCTTTCGTTGAGCGGACAACGATTTAATTATTTTACAATGAATGGAAAGCAATATCAAGTAATAGGACAATTTAATAGAGAAAACAGAGATGAACCGCTTGATTTAAAATCTATTTATGTTAGAAACAATAGAGGTGCCTTAATACAATTAGACAACGTAGTTGAGATGTACGAAGAAAGTAATCCTCCTCAACTTTACCATTACAATAGATACAAGTCGGCAACATTTTCGGCCGCAATGGTAGAAGGAAAAACAATTGGCGAAGGAATAAAAGAAATGAACAGAATTTCTAAATTTGTATTGGACGATACATTTACAACTTCATTAACCGGAGCATCTAGAGATTTTTCTGAAAGTTCGTCAAACATTTTGTTTGCGTTTATATTTGCTTTGGTGCTAATATATTTAATTCTAGCAGCACAATTCGAAAGTTTTATTGACCCATTGGTAATTATGCTTACTGTTCCTCTTGCCTTGGCGGGGGCCTTGCTAAGCTTGTGGTATTTTAATGAAACAATAAATATTTTTAGTCAAATAGGGATAATAATGCTGATAGGATTGGTAACTAAAAATGGAATATTAATTGTTGAATTTGCCAACCAGTTAAAAGAACAGGGACTTAGTATAAAGGCATCTATACAACAAGCAGCCGAGGCCAGATTAAGGCCTATTTTAATGACAAGTTTAGCTACTGCCTTAGGAGCACTTCCAATTGCATTGGCATTAGGTGCTGGAGCAAAAAGTAGAATGGGCATGGGAATTGTAATTATTGGAGGATTACTGTTTTCATTAATGCTTACACTCTTTGTAATTCCAGGAATGTATTCTTACTTATCAAAAGAAAAAAAGAACAATGAAAAATCTTAAAATAATACTACTTTTTATTTTTCCATTGCAAATTTTTGCTCAAGAAAAACTAAGTCTTTCAGATGCAATTCAACAAGCACTTAAAAGTAACCTTAAAATTAGTATTGCAAAAAATAGCAGCACAATAACTAAGCAGAACAACTCTTATGGCAATGCAGGATTTTTGCCTACAGTAACCCTTAATGCATCAGGGAGCAGAAGTAGCAACAATACAAAGCAAGAATTTATTACAGGTGCTGCGGTAAACAGAAATGGCGCCGCCAGCAATTTTATAACTTCTGGAATAGCATTAAACTACACCATTTTTGATGGCTTTGGAATGTTTGCAGAAAAAGAACGACTAAAAGAATTAGAAGAGAAAGAAAATTTTAATCTAAAAGAAGAAATAGAAAATATTATAGTAATTACGGTTACAAATTATTTATCCATTGTAAAACAAATTCAACTCATAAAAACTACTGTAGAAGGTATAAAAATTTATGAAGAGAGAATAAAGATTATAAACAATAAAATTGAAACAGGTTCTGGTTCTAAGCAAGAATTATTGCAGGCAAAAATTGATTTAAACTTGCAAAAATCGTTACTATTGAAGTATGAAATTGAATTGAATAAAAGCAAAGCAAATTTATTGCTATTGTTAAATCAAGATTTAAAGAAAGAGTACACTACCGACAATGATTTTGAAGTGGACTCAACTCTTCAAATAAATGAATTGGCAGCTTCTATAAGCAAGGAGAATAAAAGAATTTTGTGGAATCAAAAAAATATTGATTTAGCAAAAACCAATATAAAAACCTTCAATAGTTTTTCTTTACCAATAGTTAATCTAACTGCAAATTATAATTTTAATCAAACCAAGAATGAAGTTGGTTTTATTTTGCTAAATCAAAATCTTGGTTTAAATACCGGAATAAATGCCAGCTGGAACTTGTTTAATGGTTTAAAAAACAAAACAAAAATAAGTGAAGCAAAAATTAATTTACTTCAATCAGAATTAGTGCTTGAGCAAGTGCAAAAAGAAATAACCAATTCTCTGTATGCTACTTATTATACTTACCAAAACAATTTAAATATATTAAAACTAGAAACGGAAAATTTATACTTGGTAAAAGAAAATATAACCATTGCTTTGGAACGCTACAAACTAGGATTATCCGGTTCTTTTGAGTTAATAACAGCACAAAAAAGTTTGGAAGATGCCCAATTGAGATTAATAAATGCAAAATACGAATGTAAAATTTCAGAAATTGAATTGCTTAAATTAAGCGGAAAGATTAATAAATAATATGTTAGGGAAACCACAAAACTAAAACTGTAGTTTTATTAGTTGATTAATGTTTCTTCTTTTTTTGCATCTAAAATTTCTTTTACCTCTTTTACAGATATCCTATTTTTACCTTTAAAGCCAATGATAAATGCATCTTTAAAACCTAGTTCTCTCACTCTGTTTTGTTCCTTTGTTGCCTCCTGAAAATCTAGAAACTTTCCGGTAGAATATTTATACCCGTTGTTCTTGGCCTTATATTCAATAATTTCTTTAAGTTTTTTAAACTTGGCATCCGTTGATTTTAATTTTACTTGAGAGTTTAAAATTTGAATACTGTAAAAAACTTCCTCCTCACTGTTTTTTTGATGGCCTGCGTATTTTTTTGTATCGGGCGTTTCAATTTTTGGAATTGAATTTTTATTCAAATTAGAATCGATTTCCAAAGAAATTATTGAATCTTTTTTTTCATCAATAATATCATGGTTGCTTTGCAAAGGAACATTTACGTCGCAACCAACTCTTTTCTCCAACTCATCGTCGTATATTTTTTTTACTGATTTTAATTCATCTTTGTATTTTCTGAAGGCCAAAAACATGGAAAGTGCCATGTAATCCTGTCCTTCTTTTGACCCCAAAAATTTTTCTTCTTTAGGATTCGTCAAAAATCCTGTCTCGGTAAGCAAACTTGGCATACTGGTCTTCCAAAGAACAAGAAATCCTGCCTGCTTTACCCCTTTATCGTGCCTACACGCTTTTTTGCCATAATATTCCTGAATTTTGGAGGCCAAACTCAAACTTTTCTCTAAGAATAAATTCTGGTAAATAGAAAAAATGATGTTTGCTTCATCAGAATTTGGATCAAAGTTGTCGTAATTCTTTTTGTAGTTATCCTCTAGTAATATTGCTGCATTCTCTCGTTTGGCTACCTCCAAATTTCCTTTACTTTTATGCAAACCCATGGCATAAGTCTCGCTGCCAAAAACCTCCTTCCTAGGGGAGGCATTGCAATGGATACATAAAAATAAATCGGCATTGTTATCATTGGCAATTTTTGCCCGTTCGTTTAATTCTAAAAAAATATCTGTTTTACGGGTATAAACAACCTTAACATCGGGGCAGTTAGTTTCTATATAATTGCCAAGTTTAAGTGCAATGGCTAATGCAACGTCTTTTTCTTTGTGTTTTGTTCCATGGCAACCAGGATCATGCCCACCGTGCCCCGCATCTATAACAATCGTAAATTTTTGATCTTTCCTTTGCGACTGACCATTTGAAACACCAATGCCTAAAACAGATATTAAAAAAACTAAAACAAAAACTTTACAAATTTTAATCATTAAAAAAGCATAAATTGTTCATTTCCTAAAAACAAAACAAAATATTTGGCATTATTATTAGTTTTGTGCCCAATCTGTGTACAAAATAAAACTAAATACTATTTGTTTTTTTACTCTTGTTCAACAAGTTTTAAAGGAAGTTATTAACCAATATTTTTCTTTACATAAATTTTTTACAGCGTTTTTTGTTGTGTTCACATTCGTATATACGTCTAATGTTTACTCTCAGAATACAGAAAAATCTTCTAGCAACAATACTTTAATCTCTAATGATACATTCAGCAAAGACGGTACCACACTTAAAAAGGATACCATACCTGACCAATGGGGCAATCCTAAAATATCTAAAAATGCAATTGAAAGTGCAGTAAAATATAAGGCACAAGATTCTGTTAGATTTGAAGTAACCGATCAAAAAGTTTACTTGTATAATCAAGCAGAGGTATATTATCAAGACATTACATTAAAGGCCAATTACATAGAAATTGACATGAAAAAAAATACCATTTTCGCAATTGGCACTGCTGATAGTATAGGCAAAATGCAGGGCAATCCAATTTTTGCGGATGGTGAGCAGGAGTTTAAGGCAAAACAAATGCTTTACAATTACAAATCCAAAAAGGGAAAAATTATAGATGTTACAACAAAACAGGATGAAGGCTTTTTAATTGGAGATGTTGTAAAAAAAGACAGCATGGATAATATATACATGCGAAAAGGTAAATACACCACCTGCGATCAAGAAGATCCTCATTTTTATTTTGCACTAAATAAAGTTAAAGTAGTAAAGAACGATAAAATTATTACCGGGCCAGCAGATTTATTTGTTGCAGGAATTCCAACTCCATTAGCAGTGCCATTTGGATTCTTTCCCAATAAAAAAGGAAAAGCCAATGGAATTATTATGCCACGACCTTTCAACTCAGACGGTTTGGGTTTTGGATTAGAAGAGATGGGATATTTTTGGGGAATAAATGAAAAAATGGATCTAACGTTAAGCACTGACGTTTATTCTAGAGGAAGCTACAGAGCAAGAGCAACATCAAATTACGTAAAACGCTACAAATACTCGGGCAATTTGGCCTTGAGTTTTGCAAACATTAAAACAGGAGAAAAAGGTTTTCCTAATTATGCAGTAAACAGAGACACAAGAATAAATTGGATTCACAATCAAGATCCAAAAGCTAGACCAGATAGTAGATTTACCGCAAATGTTACAGCAGGTAAAATAAGTAATATAGCTCAACGAAATTTAACCGATTATGTGCAAAATAATTTTGCGTCAACCATTACCTATACCAAACAATTTTTAGGTACACCATTTTCTTTAACAACACAAGCATCGCAAGATCAAAACTCACAAACAAAAAAAATGAACATTAACGCTCCTCAAGTAGTTTTAAATATGGCTGGAATAAATCCGCTTGGTTCTAAGTTTGTAGTTGGGAAACCAAAATTTATTTCAGATTTAAGACTGTCGTATTCTTCAAATTTAAAAAACAACATTACCACAACAGATACTGGATTTGTTCGCGATATTACTAAAAACTTAAGCAAGGTAATGAAAAACGGTTTAAACCATTCCGTTAATCTTAACACCAATTTAAGGGTGTTTAAATATTTTACTTTTACACCCAATATGAATTATGGCGAATCGTGGTATTTGCAAACAATAAGAAAAGAAGTTATTAAAATAGAAGAAAAAGATACGTTAATTACCAAAAATGTAAAAGGATTTGAAAGAGCAAACAACTTGTCGTTTGGCACAAGTTTTAACACTATTATTTATGGTTTTTATCAAATAAAAAAAGGACGAGTAAAGGGCTTTAGACATCAGCTTACACCCAATGCTTCTTATACTTACAGCCCAGGATTAGGTAAGCTGTTGTATTATACTCAAAATGGAAAACAAAATTCATATTCTATTTTTGAACAAAGTGTTTTTGGGGCTCCTTCTACTAAAAAATCAAGTGTTGTAAATTTTGGATTGAACAATAATTTACAAATGAAATATTTGTCAAAAAACGATTCTATTAATCCTGTAAAAAAAGTAACACTGTTGGATGCATTAAGCATTAGTTCGGGATATAATTTTCTTGCAGATTCATTAAAAATTTCGCCGGTTGCAATAAATGCTAGAACTATTTTATTCAATAACTTAAACGTAAACTATACTGCAAATTTTAATCCTTATTCCTTAAATTCAAACACCGGAAACATTACAAACAACCTTGAAATTAATAAAACCGGAAAATATGGAAGGCTCACGAACTCTAGTTTAAATGTTAGCTTTACCCTAAGAAGCAAAAACACACAAAATCAAAAAACAGATTCTCAAAATGCCACACCTGAAGAGCTTGAAGAAATCAATAGAAACAGAGACCAATACATAGATTTTAATTTACCATGGAGTTTGTCTGTTTCATATAATATTAATTACAATAAACCTCAATACGAATCTACAACAACACAAAATATAGCTTTGAACGGCGATCTAAGTTTAACCCAAAAGTGGAAGATCACATGTTCTACAAGTTACGACTTCTTGCAAAAGGATTTTATTTTACCAAATTTTACTGTTTATAGAGATTTACATTGTTGGGATTTACGGTTTAATTTTATTCCTTATGGCCCTAGAAAAAGCTATTCAATTGATTTGAATGTAAAGGCTTCTGTTTTGCAAGATTTAAAACTAAGCAGAAAAAAAGATTGGTACGATGCCAGATAAAATAACTACAACAAAAAAATAATTATACATCCAACCAAATTTTTGTAAAAAAAAAAGCGGAACAAAATTGCTCCGCCTTTTAAACCAAAACAAAAAACAAATCACTTACAAACCAAATCCATAATATCCTCTGACTCCATTTTCATAAACACCTTCAATTAATACACCGCCTCTTTTATTTTCGATGTAATTCATCAAATCCTCCACAGTTTCTACTGCTTGTTTATCAATACTTGTAATAATAAATCCTTCTTTTATTCCAGATGAAGCCAATTTACCGCTTTGAAGCTTGATTACTTTTATTCCTCCGGATATCTTTAATTTTGACATCTCTTTTTGACTGATAGATTCAAAACTTGCACCCAAAAAGCTGTTTGTTTTATTAACGCTTGATGCCGTAACGTTCTTGATGATTCCTGTTTCTCCATTTTTATTTCTTAATGTAACAGGTAAATCTTTTTCTACGCCATCTCTTGCAATGGTAACGTTAACAATATCACCGGGTCTATATCTACTTATTTGCTCTTGCAATTCAGGTGTGGATTTTATTGGTGTTCCCGCTATTTTTAAAATAATGTCACCTTCTCTCATACCTGCAGTTTCTGCTGCTCCATTATTTGTTAGCCCTGCTACATAAGCGCCTTGAGAGTGTTTTAGATTTTTTTCGCCAATTAATTTATTGTCGATATCTCTGATGCTAACACCAATAAAAGCTCGTTGTACAGTTCCAAAATCTTTTAAATCACTCATCACTTTTCTAACAATATTAACTGGAATTGCAAAAGAATAGCCGGTGTAATAACCTGTTGCAGATGCAATAGCAGAATTAATACCAATAAGTTCGCCGTCTAAGTTTACCAATGCACCCCCACTGTTTCCGGGATTTACTGCTGCATCCGTCTGTAAAAAAGACTCAACAGGATAAAAATCTCTGTTCTGGTTGTTCTGATCCAATGCATTTATGTTTCTACCCTTTGCACTTATAATTCCAGCCGTAACAGTTGATGTTAAATTAAAAGGATTGCCAACTGCCAATACCCACTCACCCACCTTTACGTTATCTGAATTCCCAAAATGAACGTAAGCCAAGTTTTTTTCTTCTATTTTTAATAATGCTAAATCAGTTGAGGGATCTTTTCCAATAACTGTTGCATCGTAGGTTTTATTGTTGTTTAAAACTACTTCAATTTTTTCTGCTTTGTCAATTACGTGGTTGTTGGTGCATATGTAACCATCTTCGGATATAATTACTCCGGAACCACTGGAAGCAGAAGGTGGGGTTTGCATTTGAAAACCTCCCCCGCCAAAAAAGAAATTGTGAAAAGGATCGTTTCCAAAAGGACTTGTTGTTACCGTTTTTGCAGGCGTGCTACATTTAATGTGAACCACAGCATGAACCGTTGAATCTGCTGCTTTTGTAAAATCAATTCCTGCACTTGCATTGTTTGCTCCAATTGCGGTTAATTGCACCGGCAAGGGTGTTTCTGCTGAAAAAGGTTTATTATTAGAGCTAGTAGTAGTTAAACCAGACAATGCAAAAACGGTTATACCACCAATTATTGCAGCAGTAAATAGACTAAAATGTTTTTTCATAGTTTTTATATGTTGTTTTGAATTTAACTTTACAAAATTGATTCCAAATTTTTTGATATGTCATTTAATAAATTTAAAGGGCTGTTAAGAACTGTTAACCCTAAAAAATTAGTAGATTTGTCTCACAAAACATAATTGTTATAATGAACGAAAAAAAGACAAGAATAATTTTCTTTGCATTGGGAATGTGCCTTGGATTAATATTAGGTGGCATTTCCGTAAGAGTTTATTCGGATAAAATTTATTCAGAAAATTCCATTTCTCAAAATGTGGTTGCAAAGTTATTTGGGAAAGTTTTTGGTTTAATTTATTCAAAAAATAAAAGAAATACTGCAAATAATGATACTGCACAAATAGTGAATGTAAATTCTTTTGACAACAACCAAGTCACTGAAAACGAAAAAAACTCCGAGTTAATTGATACAGATAATTTAAACGATAAAGCAGATTCAGTTGAAAACAATACAAATTTAGGCAGTACAAACGACGAAAATATAGTTGTGCTCAAGGATCAATTATTAAAATCTCAAAAAGAAACAGTTACCATTATTGTTGGACAAGAAAATAAATTAAACACAAAAGATTCTTTATTAAAAAAGAATGCAGGTATAAAAGAAAACTTAGCAACAAAAGAATTGATAATTGAGTATTGGCAATCTCCTCTAAACTATAAAGGATATAAATTGGCAAAAAATAAGCTTATTGTTTTTGGTTTAAATGAAAATGAGCCTTTAAAAATATTTGATTATGGAAATTCTTTGTTTCTTCGTTTTCAAGGCCAATATGTAAAATTAGAGAATCGTCAGGAGTTTAAATCATTTGAAAAATATACCGATCAAGAAATTATTTCAATTCTAGATTTTGTAGGAAAAAGTAAGACCAATTAAATGAATATTCCCTTTTGCAAATACCAAGGAACCGGCAATGATTTTATCATGATTGATAACAGAGCTAATTTTTTTTATGTAGAAAATTACTCGTTGGTCAAAAATTTATGCAACAGAAGATTTGGCATTGGTGCAGACGGTCTTATTTTATTAGAAAATCATTCCACAAGTGATTTCTACATGCGGTATTACAATTCCGATGGACACGAAGGAAGTATGTGTGGTAACGGTGGCAGATGTGCGATTGAATTTGCTCGTGAACTTAACATCATAAATCAAAAAACAGATTTTTTTGCTACTGATGGCTTACACAAAGGAAAAATAAATTCTAAAAATATGATTTCACTTCTTATGCAAAATGTGAATGAAATAATTAAAAAAGGAAACGATTATGAATTAAATACCGGCTCACCGCATTATGTTGTATTTACTAAAAACTTAAATACAATTAATGTTGTGGAAGAAGGCAGAAAAATAAGATACAACTCCACCTACACTGCAAATGGTATTAATGTAAATTTTGTAGAGATTATTGACGGTAATATTTTTGTTAGAACCTACGAAAGAGGGGTGGAAGAAGAAACATTTTCTTGCGGCACAGGTGTTACCGCTGTTGCTTTAGTATGTTCCCTGCAAAAGTTAGTTTCAAACAATATTCCTCTTCAAATAAATACTTCGGGCGGGTTATTGGAAGTTAGCTTTAAAAAAGAGGAAGAAAAATACAACAACATTTGGTTAACTGGCCCTGCCATAAAAACATTTGAAGGTTCAGTTAATTTAAATGATTTCTAACTTCATTGCTCAGTGTAAGAGTTCCATAGCATTGTTTTTTTGCGCTAAATAATAGAATTAAGATTTAAGTAAAAGATTTTTTTTATTTTGTAAAAAATTAAAATCTAAAATTTATCTGAAATACAAATTCTGAAAAACAATTTGTATTTCTAAACCATATAAAGTTTTGAATTAAAATAATGGCTACCACCAATTTAAAAAATAAGAAAGAGAAATATGCCGATAATAAATTATTTTCTAGAATTACGGAATTAGATGTTTATCTTTTTAAACAAGGTAAGCACTATAAGCTGTATGAAAAACTTGGTTCATTTCAAGAAAAAGTAAATGGAATTGATGGCTGTTATTTTTCAGTTTGGGCGCCTAACGGTTCTTACGTTTCGGTTATATGCGATTGTAATTATTGGGATAATTCTAAAGATCCAATGCAGGCAAGATGGGACGGTTCAGGAATTTGGGAAGCATTTATTCCAAATGCAAAAAAAGGGATGGCATACAAATATTACATTGTAAACAAAGATACCGGAATTGCTTACGAAAAATTTGATCCATTTTCTATAGCACAAGAAACACCTCCAAAAACGGCATCACTAATTTCTTCTCTAGATTTTAAATGGAGTGATAAAAAATGGATGAACAAAAGAGGTTCTCAAAAAGCATTTTCTATTTATGAAGTTCATTTAGGTTCATGGATGAAAGTTCCTGAAGAAGGAAATCGTTTTTTAACTTACATTGAACTGGCAGATAAGTTGGTGAATTACGTTTCAGAAATGGGATTTACGCACGTAGAATTTATGCCAATTACAGAGCATCCATTTTATGGTTCATGGGGATATCAAACTACAGGTTATTTTGCACCAACATCACGATATGGAAGTCCAAATGATTTTGCCTTTTTAGTAAATGCCTTGCACAAAGCTGATATTGGTGTAATTTTAGATTGGGTGCCTTCTCACTTTCCCGAAGATGCATTTGCGTTAAACTTTTATGATGGCACACATTTGTATGAACATTCCGACCCCAGAAAAGGATTTCACCCAGATTGGAAAAGCAGCATATTTAACTATGGGAGATTTGAAGTAAGAAGTTTTTTAATTAGCAGTGCAGTATTTTGGTTAAACAAATTTCATATTGATGCTATTAGAGTAGATGCAGTTGCTTCGATGTTATACTTAGACTATTCTAGAAAAGAAGGTGAGTGGATTCCGAATGAATTAGGAGGCAATGAAAACTTGGAAGCAATTTCGTTCCTTAAAGAATTTAATGAAGCTGTTTACACTCAGTTTCCGGACATACATACCATTGCCGAAGAATCTACTGCTTGGCCCGGAGTATCAAAACCAACAAGCATGGGTGGTTTGGGTTTTGGCATGAAATGGATGATGGGATGGATGCATGACACTCTTGAATATTTTAAACTTGAGCCTATACATAGAAAGTTTCATCAAAACCAAATCACGTTTAGTATTCATTACGCCTTTACAGAAAATTTTTGTTTACCACTTTCTCACGACGAGGTTGTTTATGGAAAAAAAAGTCTCTTAGAAAAAATGCCGGGAGATGATTGGCAAAAGTTCGCCAATCTGAGGTTATTATATACATATATGTACACACATCCGGGAATAAAATTAATTTTTATGGGTGGCGAATTTGGACAAAGAACAGAATGGAACCACGAAAAAAGTTTAGACTGGCATTTGCTCCAACATCAAAGCCATAAAGGTTTACAAGAAAGCTTAAAAGACTTGAACCAAATCTATAAAAATACTTCTGCACTTAGCGAAAACATTTTTTCTTCTGCCGGTTTTGAATTTTTAGATATTAGTGATACAGAAAATAGTGTTGTGTCCTATTTTAGAAAAGCAGAAAATAAAAATGATTTTGTATTGGTGGTTTTAAACTTCACTCCAGTTGTAAGAGAAAACTATATTTTGGGAGTACCACTAAACATAGATTACGAAGAAATCTATAATAGCGACAATGAGAAATATTGGGGCAGTAATGTAAAAAATTACACTACAATTAATGCAATAGAAAATCCAAGTCATGGCAAACCTTATTCATTAAGTTTAACATTACCGCCACTGGCTGCCATTATTATATCTCCAAAAAAAAAGCAATTAAAAAGTAAATAAATAATACCATGAAAACAATTTTAACAACAATACTATTACTACTGAACATAAAATTAATTTATGCAGGTGAGAAAGTTTACGACAGAGATGTATCTGTTTTAGGGCAATGGATGTCTGGATCTTTTGATAGCAAGTTACAAGCTGAAACTGACAGCGATTATTTTGAAATTCATTTAAATATGAAACCCATCTGGAGGAACAAAAAAGATGGTGTGTGGTTGTATGTTGAGCAAGCAATGGCGGGTGCTCTAGATAAGCCATATAGACAAAGAGTGTATCATGTTTATAAAGAAAATGATTCTACAATAATCAGTCAGGTTTATACCATAAAAAATCCCTTGAGATTTGCCGGACAATGGAAAAATGATAATCCACTTCAAGATTTATCAGTAGATTCATTAGAAGACAGGAAAGGATGCTCAATTTATCTCACAAAAACTAGTGATGGAAAATTTGTAGGCAGCACAAAAGATAATGAGTGCGAAAGTAATTTAAGAGGCGCTGCTTACGCAACCTCAAAAGTAACTATTTCGTCAAATATTTTAGAAAGTTGGGACCAAGGATTTGACATAGATGCCAAACAAGTATGGGGAGCAACAAAAGGTGGATATAAATTTGTAAAAAAAGAATGATACCGTTTTTAAAAAGTGTTGCCAATAAACTTTTAGATAAACATCCAAAAGATTTTCATAAAATAGTTTTAATTTTTCCAACCAGGAGAGCTAAGATATTTTTTTTAGAACATTTAGCTTCTATTTTAACTCCTCCATTTTTAATTCCAAAAATATTTTCAATTGATGATTTTATTGAAGATTTATCTGAATTAAAAATAATAAAACAAGAAGACTTAATACTTGAATTATTTTTATCATCAAAAAAAATTGAGGTAATAAAAGACTTAAGTTTTGATGAGTTCTTGGGCATTTCAAACACCTTACTTTCAGATTTTAATCAGTTAGATTTACAACTTAGCGAATACAAAACTTTTTTTTCGGCCTTAAGCGATACCAAAGCAATTGAAATATGGAATCCAAACGGAAATCCACCCAGTGAATATCAAATAAAGTATCTAAATTTTTGGAAAGCACTTCCTTTATTGCATAAAATATTTGTTTCTAATCTTCTGCAGCAAAACAAAGCATACCAAGGATTAGCCTACAGAAATTTAGCCGAAAACATTCACAATAAAAACGCAAACGCCTTAGAACAAATTTGGATATGCGGCCTTAATTCTTTATGGCCATCTGAAAAAAAAATAATTGATTTTTATTTAAAAAATGGTAAAGCCAAATTTATTTGGGACATTGATAAATATTACTTACAAGAAAATCAAGAAAGTGGTAAATTTTTAAGGCAACATAAAAATAGCATAACTCAAACAAAAGAATTTGAATCTATTAACGATGATTGGGAAAAGATAGAAAAAAAAATAAAAATTATTGGTGCTGCACAAAATACGTTGCAAGCAAAAATTGCCGGAAATATTATTACCGAATTACTAGAGAAAAACAAAATTGAAATTGAAGAAACAAATTTTGACTTAAAAAATACTGCTGTAGTTCTAGCTGATGAAAATTTGTTAGTTCCTGTATTAAATTCTCTACCAAAAGATATAAGCAAAGTTAATGTTACCATGGGTTATCCTATAGAACTTACTCAATGCAGGCAGTTAATAGATTTATACCTAAAGGTATTTCAGTTTGATGAAAATCATTCTAAATCAAATCAAATATATTATTATTCAGATTTAAATAAAATATTTCATCACCCATTAATAAATATACTCTTATTCAAACAAAATATTTTTTTTCCAAAAAACAGGTTAAAAGATTCTAATTATATTCCCGAAAAATTTTTTGACACTAAAAAATCCTTGTTGTTTTTTGGTGCAAATGAAAATGAATTAAATACACTAGAAAAATTAATTTTACCTTCTAAAATAACTGACAGTTTTGAGCTGTGCGACTTTGTATTAAATTTAATTAATCAACTTTTAGAAGTTTCTGAAAACAAAATAAATTTAAGTTCAATTGAGAAGGAAGCCCTACTCCTTTTCGAAAATATTTTTATTGAAACAAAATCTATCTTACAAAAATTTAAAGAAGCAGGAATAGAAATTTCCAATAAATTTTTTAGGCACTTTTTTAAAACATTGTGTAGAAATAAAAAAATTGATTTTGTTGGTGAGCCATTAGAGGGACTGCAAATAATGGGCTTACTAGAAACAAGAACCTTAGACTTTAAAAATATTATTCTACTTTCTTGCAACGAAGGATTAATTCCACCTTCAGGATTTTTTCAATCCTTTGTACCCGTTGATGTAAAAAATAATTTTAATTGGCAATCGCAAGATGACAAGGAATCAATTTATGCCTATCACTTTTACAGATTGCTTCAAAGAGCCGAAAATATTTTTTTGATTTATAATACCGAAACCGACGAGATGGGAAGTGGCGAACCATCGCGTTATATTACTCAACTTAGAATAGAATTGTCTAAACAGTTAAAAAATGTAGTCATTAGTGATGAGCTAATTTATCCAACAATTAAAACACAAAACATTTTAAATGACGAGAATGGGATAGATAAATCGCCGGAAATTATTGAACAACTAAAGAAAAAACTGCTTTCCAGAGGAGTATCTGCCACCGTATTGAATCATTATAGAAACTGTCCTTTAAGATTTTACTATTTATATGTTGCATCACTAAAAGAAGTAGAAGAGCCTGAAGATAGTTTAAATGCTTCTGACCTAGGAACTCTTATTCACCTGGTATTTGAAAAAATTTATTCTCCTTTTATAGGTAAAAATATTACTGATAAAGATATTCCTAATGAAATTAGTTTAAATGCAATTTTGGTGGAGTCATTTAATGAATTATTCAATGAAAATATTTCAACAAAAAATCCAAATACCGGCACAAATCTTTTGTTGATTAGGTATGCATTTACGCAGATAAAATCTTTTTTAAAGGAAGAAGCAAAACGACTAAAAATACACAACAATGAATTAATTGTTGGCGTTGAATTAAAAAAAGAAATAGAGAAGGAATTCGCAAACACTAAAATAAAATTTCTTGGAAAGGCCGACAGGATTTCTAAATCAGAAAGTATATTATCAATTTATGATTACAAAACAGGTAGCGTTGACTCTGCTGATTTAAATTTAAATGAATTTGGTTTTGAGCTAAAAGAAAAAAAATCAGACAAAGCCTTTCAATTGCTGTTTTATAATTGGTTGTTTTATGGCTTTGAAAACACCACTCAAGCAAATGCAGCAATTATAAATCTAAGGAATCACCAAAGCAGCTATTTGCCTTTAAAATTTAATGATGGAATAATTTACGACTTTTCTTTAAATTCTAAAACAGAAGAGTGGATAAGTTTGTTGTTAACCGAGATGTTAGATGAAAATATTTCATTTTATAAAACAGAGCATGAAAAAAATTGTGAGTTTTGTTCTTTTAAAAAAATGTGTAACAGATAAATTATGAAAATATATACCAAAACCGGCGACCAAGGTACTACGTCTCTTTTAGGAGGAACAAGAGTTCCCAAACACCACATAAAAATTGAATCTTACGGCACTGTAGACGAGTTAAATTCTTGGTTGGGTATACTCAGAGACTCAGCTAAAAATTTAAGTGAAGTAGAAACCTTGTTGGTTATTCAAGAGAGACTTTTTACTATTGGAAGTCATTTAGCCGTTGAGCCATCAAAAAATAATATTAAGATTCCTGAAATTTTTACTGATGATGTTTTGCTTTTAGAGCACAAAATGGATGAGATGGAAAAAAGTTTAAAACCTATGAAATTTTTTGTTTTGCCCGGCGGAAATCAAATTGTTTCATTTTGTCACGTGGCGAGATGTGTTTGCAGGAGAGCAGAAAGAAATATTATACATTTAACCGAGTCAGAGAATGTTAATCCGCTAATTTTGCAATACCTAAATAGATTGAGCGATTATTTGTTTGTGCTGTCTCGTAAATGGAGTGTTGAACTGAATGCCCAAGAAATTCCCTGGAAACCCAATAGAGGGTAGTATATAGCATTACGACATTTGCTATCATTATGATTGCTAGAGAGATACCAAATCTATAAACAAATAAAAAAAATTTGATAAAAAGTTGACCATTACAGCGATATTTTTATAATTTCGCAGACTTTAAAAAAGTAGAGAAAATAATTTAATTAAAATAATAAACTATGTATTGGACACTTGAACTTGCATCACACCTAGAAGATGCACCTTGGCCAGCCACAAAAGATGAGCTAATAGATTTTGCAATGAGATCAGGAGCTCCTATGGAAGTAATTGAAAACTTGCAGGAAATGGAAGACGAAGGCGAAGTATATGAAACCATTGAAGATGTTTGGCCAGATTATCCTTCAAAAGATGATTTCTTTTTTAATGAAGATGAATATTAAAAAAAATCCCCTGAAATTCAGGGGATTTTTTTTGCTTATAATTTATTGATTTCAGAAAAAATTTAGTTTTCAAGCTCCACATTTAAAATGTGAAGCACCCTGTGAATGATTGGAGCAAAAAACACAGCGGTTATACTCAAGAATGCAACTCCACTGTACAAAGCATAAAACGAAGAAAATAGTTTAGCCTCATCGGTTTTCATTTCTGCCACTGGTCCCATTCCTGTTAATATCATACATGCCATATGAAAACTATCAATAATATTTAAATGACCTAAAAAATGATATCCTATTGCACCAATAGAAACTGAGCCTATAACCAATACAAACGCTACCAAAGAATATTTTCCCATTCGGGCAAAAAACTTTGGAAGTGTGGCAACCGATTCCCTTTTTTGTTCCAGTTTCATCTTATTTGATTTAAAATAATTTAATTAATAAACTATTTAACTTTAAAAACTTCCCACCATTTTTTCTGGCCTTACCCATTCGTCAAATTGTTCATTTGTTAAAAGGTTTAACTCTAGGGCTGCCTGACGCAGTGTTTTGTTTTCTTTGTGTGCTTTCTTTGCAATTTTTGCAGCATTTTCGTATCCAATGTGAGTATTTAATGAAGTTACAAGCATCAATGAATTTTCTAGGTGCTGTTGAATAACTTCTTTGTTGGGCTCAATACCTATAGCACATTTTTCTGTAAAAGAAACGCAAGCGTCGCCAATTAATCGGGCACTTTGCAAAACATTTGCTGCAATAACCGGCTTAAAAACATTTAGCTCAAAATGTCCCATAGAACCGCCAAAACTTACAGCTACATCATTGCCAATTACCTGTGCACAAACCATTGTTAATGCTTCTGGTTGCGTTGGATTTACTTTTCCTGGCATAATAGAAGAACCGGGCTCATTGTCAGGAATTATTAGTTCGCCAATGCCACAACGTGGGCCAGAAGATAACATTCTTACGTCGTTGGCAATTTTCATCAAAGAAACAGCAGCCCTCTTTAAAGCACCGCTCAATTCTACCATTGCATCGTGTGCTGCAAGTGCTTCAAATTTATTTTCGGCAGTAACAAATGGAAGTTGCGTAAGTTCTGCAATTTTTTTTGCTACCAAAATATCATATCCTTTTGGTGTGTTTAAACCTGTTCCTACGGCAGTTCCGCCAAGTGCTAATTCCTTAACCGACTCTAAAGAATTTTTTATTGCTCTTACGCTATTTTTAATTTGTTGAACATAACCACTAAATTCTTGTCCAAGTGTAAGTGGTGTGGCATCCATAAAATGTGTTCTTCCTGTTTTTACAATAGAAGAATATTCTTCCGATTTTTTTTGAAGAATATTTTGCAGCATCTCCATGCCCGGAATTGTAATTTCTACAACTTGCTTGTATGCCGCAATATGCATAGCAGTTGGGTATGTATCGTTTGAAGATTGCGATTTATTTACATCGTCGTTGGGATGAATAAATGTGTTTCCTTCACCTAATTTATGTCCCAATAAAACATGTGCTCTGTTGGCAATCACTTCATTTAAATTCATGTTAGATTGCGTACCTGATCCCGTTTGCCAAATAACCAATGGAAACTCATCGTCTAATTTTTTTTCTAAAATCTCGTCACAAACTGTACCTATTAATTTCATTTTATCCTCTGCCAGCGCTCCCAATTCATGATTTGCCATTGCAGCAGCCTTTTTTAAATAAGCAAAAGCATAAATAATTTCTTTGGGCATACTTGCTTCTGGTCCAATTTTAAAATTGTTTCTGGAACGCTCTGTTTGTGCACCCCAATATTTATGGGCAGGAACTTTTACCTCACCCATCGTATCTTTTTCTATTCTATAATCCATGATTTTTTTTTTCTGCAAAGTTAAATTTTAGACTGAATAATTTTATTCCGATTATATTTATAAATTAAAATTAAAGTTATGTTAACAAAAATAGAACAAACAATAAATTTTTCAGTTCCGGCATCAGAAATATACATGGCTTATTTAGATGAAAATCTACATTCTGTAATCACAAACAGTGAGGCACTTATTAATGCAAAAAAAGGCGGCAGAATGAATGCCTACGATGGTTATATTTCGGGGAAGTTTTTAGAATTAATACAAGATAAATTCATAAAGCAAACCTGGAAAGCACAAGAAGAAAAATGGGGAAACGCAGACTTTTCTGTCTTAACTTTGATTTTTGAAGGAGATCCCAAATCGTGTTCGGTGAAAATGATTCATGAAGGATTTCCACCTGAATTTAAAGAATCTTTTGAAGACGGTTGGA
Source organism: uncultured Bacteroidota bacterium (assembly GCA_903842515.1). Taxonomy (GTDB): domain Bacteria; phylum Bacteroidota; class Bacteroidia; order UBA4408; family UBA4408; genus CAIMMJ01. Next base: position 22,014 of record CAIMMJ010000417.1, read on the forward strand.
ATAAACAGTATTGGAATTTGTTTCTGGATTTTTTCAATCAAGATTAATGTTCTATTTTTAAAAAAATATTTCTTCTTATTTTCATGAAACACAAATTTTTGATTGTTATTTTATGCTGTGTAATAAATTCAGTAAGCGCACAAGAAAAAAATGAAATTTTAGTTGACCCTCCATTTTGGTGGGTTGGTATGAAAGATACCACACTACAATTAATGATACACACAAATGAAATCAGTACTTCTATAATTACAACAGATTCAAAGAATTTAAAAATTACAAAAACTAGAGGTGGCGACAGTAGAAATTATTTGTTTGTAGATTTAGTTATTCCTAAAAATTGTGCACCAGGCAACTATAATTTTGAACTAACAAATCCAACAACTCAAAAAAAAATAAAATTGAGTTATGAGTTAAAAGCCAGAAATAAAAATCAACAACCAAAAGGAATTAATCAGTCTGACTTTATTTATTTAGTTTTTCCTGATAGATTTTCAAATGGAAACACAAGCAATGATGTTGTAAACGGCATGGAACAAACATCCTTAAACAGAGATTCCATGTTTTTGAGGCATGGTGGAGATTTACAAGGAGTAATGAACAAAATAGATTATATAAAAAGCACAGGAGCTACTGCTCTTTGGTTAAATCCTGTTCAAGAAAACAACCAACCAAAAGAATCGTACCATGGCTATGCAATTACAAATCATTACAAAGTTGATCCACGTTTTGGGAGTAACGATGATTACATAAAATTATCACAAGCATTGCATCAAAACAACTTAAAATTAATAATGGATATTATTCCTAATCATTGCGGAAATATGCATTACATAATAAAAGATTTACCTTTTGAAAATTGGGTGCACAAATGGAACTCTTTTACAAGAACAAGTTACCGTGCAGCAACTACTATGGATTATCATGCAGCGGAGGCAGATAAGAAAGTATTTTCAGATGCTTGGTTTGACAAACACATGCCAGATTTAAATCAAAAAGATAGTTATCTCAAAAAATATTTTATTCAAAATTGCATTTGGTGGGTAGAAAATGCAGCACTAGATGGATTTAGAATAGATACATATGCATATCCTGATGCAGATTTTATGATAGAATGGCTAAAAGCAATTTACTTAGAATATCCTTCAATTGGTGTATTTGGAGAAATTTGGGACCATAGTGTTCCCATCCAAAGTTATTTTGCACAAAAAGCCAAAGATCAAGGAATAGAAAATCCACCCGGAATAACTGATTTTATGTTGAATTTTGCACTAATTGATGCACTAACAAAAGATTTTGGATGGACGGAAGGAGTATCCAGATTATACTATGTATTAGCTCAAGATTATTTGTATCCCAATGCAGCATCTAATGCAATATTTTTAGACAACCATGATATAAGTAGAATTTTTTCTATGCTCAATGAAGATGTAGATTTATTAAAAATGGCATTGGGCTTTTTACTAACAACACGAGGCATTCCGATTATGTATTATGGTACAGAAATTTTAATGAAAAATTATGCAAATCCCGATGGAAAAGTTAGAGAAGACTTTCCAGGCGGTTGGTCAAACGATAAGTTAAACAAATTCGCAAGCGAAGGAAGAAGCAAACAAGAAAATGAAACCTTTACATACATTTCTAATTTAGCCAATTATAGAAAAAATTCCTTAGCTATCACAAAAGGTAAATTGGTGCAATTTATTCCAGAAAAAGGTGTGTATGTTTACGCAAGAGTTTTTGAAAACAAAAAAGTTTTAGTAATTATGAATCCTTCAAAAGAAAATAAAAAAATTGATTCATCAAGGTATTCTGAAATTTATGGAAGTGTAAAAACCTCAAAAGAAATAACCACACAAAGCAATTTTAATCTTGCAGGAGAATGGAACTTAGAACCAAAGAAAATTTATATATTGGAAATAGAATAATATGGCACTAAAATCAATGACTGGCTTTGGCAGATCTGTAGAAGCATTTAAGGATAAAAAAATAATTATCGAAATAAAATCACTCAACAGCAAAGGCTTAGATTTATTTTGCAGAATTTCTCCTGCCTACAGAGAAAAAGAAATTGAAATTAGAAATATACTTTCTAAAAAACTAGAAAGAGGCAAAGTAGAATTAGCTATTTATACCGAAGAAAGCACAGACTCTAAGCAAGGTTTGGTTAACAGAGATTTGTTCATGGCATATCATCAAGAACTAAAAATGCTGAGTCATGAAATAAGTGAAAGCAGCAACACTCTATTACCCCTCATTTTAAAGATGCCAGATATTCTAAAAAACGATAAAATAGTTTTAGAAGAAGAGGAGTGGAATTTTTTAGAACAGCTCTTACACAAAGCCATACAGGAGATAGATGGTTTTAGATTAACCGAAGGAAAAACTTTAGAAAATGAAATTGAGGAAAGAATAAATTTAATTCTTGAACTTCTAACTCAAATAGAGAGCTTGGATGCAGAAAGAACAACCAATATAAAAAATAGAATTAAAAATAATCTTTCAGAAATTATTGGCGCAGAAAAAATTGATGAAAATAGATTTGAACAAGAATTAATTTATTACATAGAGAAATTAGACATTACCGAAGAAAAAACAAGACTAAAAACACATTGTAACTTTTTTCTCGAAAATATAAAGGAAGCCTCAACAGGCAGAAAGCTGGCATTTATTTCTCAAGAAATTGGTAGAGAAATAAATACCATAGGATCAAAAGCCAATAATGCACCAATTCAAAAAATTGTGGTTTTAATGAAAGATGAATTAGAAAAAATAAAAGAACAACTCAATAACATTTTATAAATTAGCTTTTAGAATTGTTAACTCTAATTTTGTTGATATTAAATACGAATAATTAATTTTGCCGTATGAAAAAAGCAATCATCTTTTCGGCACCTTCAGGAGCAGGAAAAACAACTATTGTTCATCATTTACTTAAAGTTTTTCCTGAACTGCATTTTTCTGTTTCTGCATGCAGTCGCCAAAAAAGAGCTAATGAGGTAGACGGAAAAGATTATTACTTTATGGGGGTTGAAGGATTTAAAAGTGCTATAGAAAACGGATTGTTTTTAGAGTACGAAGAAGTTTATAAGGATAATTTTTATGGTACATTAAAATCCGAAATAGAGCGGATTTGGGCAATGAATAAAACCGTAATTTTTGATGTGGATGTGGTAGGTGGATTAAACTTAAAAAAACTTTTTGCCGAAAAAGCTATGTCAGTTTTTGTAGAAGCACCTTCGGTTGAAGAGTTAGAAAGAAGATTAAAATCTAGGCAAACAGAAAGCAGTGAAAAGATTGCTATAAGAATTCAAAAAGCAAAACATGAAATGGCTTATGAAAAAGAATTTGACGTGGTATTGGTAAACGTTGATCTTGAACACTCATTGCCAGAAGCAGAAAAATTAGTTAGAGATTTTTTATCTAAGTAATTTTGAGTACAATTTTTTTAGATACTCCAATAGAATACCTCAAAGGTGTTGGTCCGCAAAAAGCCGACACCCTAAAAAAAGAAGCCCAAGTATTTACTTTTGGAGATTTGCTCACTTATTTTCCATACAGGTATATCGACAAAACAAAATTTCATACGATTGCTGAAATTCAAGGTGACGAAAATTTTGTTCAAATAAAAGGATCAATTATTTCTGTTGAAATGCTTGGCAAAGAACGTGGAAAGAGAATGGTTGCCACATTAAAAGATGAAACAGGAACATTAGAACTTGTGTGGTTTAAAGGAATTAAATGGATTGCTTCCAGCATAAAATTACACGAGCAAATTATTGTTTTTGGTAGACCAAGTGTGTTTAATAAAAGTATTCAAATTTCACACCCAGAGTTAGAACCTATACACCAAAACGTGCAAGTGCTATTGTCTAAATTTGATCCAATGTACAACAGTTCCGAAAAAATGAAACTGAAAGGACTAGATAGCAAAGGAATTTCAAAAGCGATTAAAAATTTATTGGAGCATACACAATTTAGTGTTGATGATACATTACCTCAAACACTAATTCAAAAACATAGGTTTATTCCATTAAAAGAAGCATATCAATTGATTCATTTTCCGCAAACGATTGAACAAAAACAA
>CAIMMJ010000418.1 GCA_903842515.1 uncultured Bacteroidota bacterium
CCTGGTTCTGTGTATGTAATTTCTAACACCACAAAAGTTGGCGGCTCTGCTAAAATTGGTTCATCGTTTTCAAATGCAACTTTAACCTCCATTCCTTCCTTCATAAATTTTAATCCTTCGCCAAACATAAAAGAAGGAATAGACATTTGCTCAAACGTATCGTTGTCCATGCAAACAATAAAATCATTTTCGGCGTATATATATTGTAGGTTGCGGTATTCCACCCTTGCCACTTCTACTTCTTCGCCCGAGCGGAAACGATTTTCCACTGTTTTTCCGGTTTTTAAATTTTTCATCTTTGCCTGATAAAAAGCCCTTAAATTTCCTGGAGTTCTGTGCTGGTATTCTACAATTTGAACCAATTCTCCATTGAATCTTAATACTGTTCCTACATTTATATCACCGGTAGTTGCCATTATTTTATATATTGTTTTCTGCAAAACTAAGAGTAACAATCAAAAAAACAAAAAAGCAGAGATAGAAAATTATCTAAACTCTGCTTTTTACATTTCAAACCAAGTTTTTTATGAGCTAAATTTCTTTTGTTCTTTCCATAGGCAGCTAGTTTTTATGGTTGTTTGCTCTGTTTAACTGCAAAACTTTAATTGAGTTGGTAATTTTCAACCAACGAACAAAAATATACTATGAGTTGTATTATTTATCGGTTTATTGGAATTAACTGTGGCAGTTTATATATTGTTGTTTTTTTATTACAAATTGTATTTATCAATCTACTTAAAGACTATTTTTGCTTTTAATGAATAAAATTCTCACTAACATTCTGCCAAACGGTTTTAAATACATTCTTGTTCCAAATAATTCCGAGATAAGTTATATTTCTTTGGTAATTAATGCAGGCAGCCGAAACGAAAATAAATATCAACAAGGCATTGCTCACTTTATAGAACATATACTTTTTAAGGGAACAAAAAAAAGAAACTCCTTTCATATCCTCAACCGAATAGACTCTGTAGGTGGTGAAATAAATGCTTACACTTCCAAAGAAGAAACGTGTATTTACATCACCGTTCAAAATATTTATTTAGAAAGAGCTTTAGAACTACTTAACGACATCATTCAAAATTCCACATTCCCCGAAAAAGAATTGAAAAAAGAAAAAGAAGTTATTTTAGATGAAATCCTTTCATACGAAGACAACCCTTCTGATTTAATTATGGATGAATTTGATGAAGTTGTTTTTCCCAATCATTCGCTCGGAAAAAATATTTTAGGCACACAGGAATCGGTTAAATCATTTAATAAAAAAAAGGTAATGGAATATTTCAATTCCTTTTACACGCCTTCTAATATGGCTCTTAGTATTATTGGGAATCACGAATTAAAGCATTCGGCTAAGTTAATTGAGACTTATTTTAGCTTTAACACTGCAAAAAACAACCATAGTTTATTGAAATTTTTGCCCACAAAAAAAATACAGCAATTTGTAAAATCAAAAGATATTCAACAAGATCATATAGTAATGGGAACTTATGCCCCTTCTTTAAAAAGCAAGGATAGAATTGCAATGGTTTTGCTTAATAATTTTTTTGGAGGCCCCGCAATGAATACAAGATTAAACCTTGCTATTAGAGAAAAATATGGATTTACATACAACATAGAATCAACTTATAGTTCCTATCAAGATGTTGGATTATTTTCTATTTACTTTGCCACAGAAAAAAAGAATTTTGATAAAACATTGAATTTGGTTAACAAAGAATTGAAATTACTGAGAGACAAGAAAATGGGAGTTGTTCAATTAAACAACGCAAAAAAACAACTAAAAGGAAACATTGCTTTGTCTCAAGAAAACAAAGTGGGACTAGCTTCTGGCTTAGCAAAAAGTTTTTTGGTATTTAATAAAATTGATGAACTCTCTGAAGTATATAAAAAGATAGATAATATTACAGCTGATCAAATATTGGAACTAAGTAATAAAATTCTTGATGAAAATAAATTCAATACGTTGCACTTTCAATCAAAAAAATAAAGAATGAACACAATAAACACAGTTGGTATAATTGGTGCAGGTGCTATGGGAAGCGGAATTGCACAAGTTGCATTATTGGCCGGCAACAAAGTTTTTTTATACGATAATCAAAAAAATGCAGCAGAAAATGCCACCAATAAATTAAAAAACACCTTAGAAGTTTTAGTTCAAAAAGGAAAAATTAGTAAAGATGATTTACAAAAAGCAAATGCAAATATTTTTTCAGCAAATACACTAGAAGAGTTAGCCAGCTGCAATTTGATTGTGGAGGCAATTGTAGAAGTTTTAGAGGTAAAAAAAACAGTATTTGCCTCATTAGAAAAAATTGTTTCCAAAGAGTGTATTTTAGCTACAAATACTAGTTCTCTATCCATTGCAGCAATTAGCTCGGCTTGCGTTTATAAAGAAAGAGTAATTGGTTTGCATTTTTTTAACCCTGCTCCTATTATGCCTTTGGTAGAAGTAA